>JALYVP010000098.1 GCA_030853185.1 Actinomycetota bacterium
GCGTCAGGCGGCGGGGGAGCCTGGGCCCACGAGGGCGGTGCGCTCCACGCCGGCGGCGAGGACCATGCCGGCGGCGGAGTGGCCCCGGCCTCCGGTCCGTCCCCCGGCTCGCGTTCCGGTCCCGGCGATCCGGGCGTCGGTCCCTGATCGCTCACGCCTTCACGTCCCGGATCGTGCGGGTGGTCCCTGCGACCCCGGGCCGGGCCGGGTCCGGGCGACCGGCGGACGCCGGGCGGATGCTGACCCCTGCCGCAGCGAGATGCTCCTTGGCCTGGCCCACCGTCGCCTCGGCGAAGTGGAAGATGGACGCGGCCAGCACCGCGTCCGCTCCCCCCTCGACGGCGCCTGCCACCAGGTGGTCGAGCGAGCCGACCCCACCGCTGGCCACCACCGGTATGCCCACCCGGTCGACCACCCTCCTGGTCAGCTCGAGGTCGAAGCCGCTGCGGGTTCCATCCTGGTCCATGGAGTTCAACACCAGTTCCCCCGCTCCCCTCTGCTCGCATTCCACCGCCCAGGCCAAAGCGTCATGCCCCGTCGGGCGGCGACCGCCGTGCGTGTGAACCTCGAAGCCCACGCTAGTGCGCCTCACATCCACACCGACCACCACGCACTGGGCGCCGAAGGTGTCGGACACCTCCGAGATCAGCGCTGGTCGAGCCACGGCGGCGCTGTTGACGCTCACCTTGTCGGCGCCGGTCCTCAACAGGCGGCGGGCGTCGGCCAGCGAATTGATCCCGCCGCCGACGGTGAGGGGGATGAACACCTCCTCGGCGGTGCGGGCCACAACCTCGATCATCGTGTTGCGGCCCTCGGCCGAGGCGGTGATGTCGTAGAAGACGATCTCGTCCGCCCCTTCGGCGTCATAGCGGGCGGCCAACTCCACAGGATCTCCGGCGTCGCGCAGGTCGGCGAAGCGCACCCCCTTGACGACCCGCCCGGCATCAACGTCGAGGCACGGGATGACCCGGACGGTCTTCACGCCCCGATCCCACCGGACATCGCCCCGGAGGCCGCCACCCCGCTGGCCACGTCGAACGTCTCCTCGTGGAGGGCCTTGCCGACGATGACGCCCTCGAGGCCCCGACCTCGCCCACGGACGCCAGCCAGAACTCGCAGGTCGTCGAGGGAGCTGACCCCGCCGGAAGCGACGAGAGGGGCGCCGGTGACGTCCAGCAGGCCGGCCAGGCCGACCACGTCGGGCCCGGCCAGACGGCCATCGCGACTGATATCGGTGACGATGACGGCGGCAGCTCCGGAGGCGACGGCGACTGGCACCATGTCGACGACCCGTCGGCCCGCGCCGGTGAGCCACCCTCGCAGCCGTACCTCCCCATCCCGGTGGTCAAGGCCAACGGCAACCCGACCAGGCCACCGACCGGCGATCTCGGTGACCAACTCGGGATGCTCGACGGCGGCGGTGCCAACGACGACGCGCGTCACGCCGCCCGTCAGCAGCGCTTCGGCGTCGGCGAGGCTCCTGACCCCGCCGCCGGTCTGGACGGGGACGGTCACCGACGCGGCGATGGCCAAGATGGTGGCCCGGTTGACCGGTTGACCGGTGCGGGCGGCGTCCAGGTCAACGACGTGGATCCACGGGGCCCCGGCCGCCGCGAACGAGCGGGCCAGGGCCACGGGGTCGCCGTCGTAGACCGTCTCCCGCCCGAAGTCGCCTTCTACCAGGCGGACGCATCGCCCACCCCGCAGGTCGATGGCCGCGAAGAGGTCCACTAGTCACCGCCGGCGGTGACCAGCCGGGTGGCGGCCACGAAGTTGGCCAGCAACCCGAGTCCGGCGGCACCGGACTTCTCCGGGTGGAACTGGGTGGCCCACAGTGCGCCTCGGGCGACGGCGGCCACGACCGGCCCGCCGTAGTCGCAGGTGGCGACCACGTCCGGTCCGCCCGGGGCGGCGTAGGAGTGGACGAAGTACATCCACGGCTCGGTGCCGAGGCCGGCCAACATGGCGGGGGCCGGTCTGCAGGCGTCGAGCCGGTTCCACTGCATCTGGGGGCACACGATCCCCGCGGGGATACGCGTGATGGTGCCCTCAAGGAGCCCGAGACCGGCCATCCCCGGCGCCTCGTCAGAGCCGTCGTAGAGCAACTGCATCCCGACGCAGATGGCGAGGAACGGCCGTCCGTCGGCTGCCGCCTGGCGGGCTACCCCGTCCAGCCCGGTGGCCTCGAGGGCCTCCATGCAACGACCGAAGGCCCCCACTCCGGGGAGGACGATCGCGGGCGAGCGTCGGGCAACCTCAGGATCGCTCACCAGCCGAGCGTCCGCCCCGCAGTGCTGGAGGGCCTTCTCGGCTGAGCGCAGGTTGCCGATGCCGTAATCGAGCACGGCGATCCCCGGCGCACCGTCGGCGGTGCTCACAGGGTCCCCTTGGTGGAGGGCACCTCGCCACCCTCGACGCGCACCGCGTCACGCAGCGCCCGAGCTACTCCCTTGAAGCTGGCTTCGAGGATGTGGTGGGTGTTGCGGCCGGAGACCATGCGCAGGTGCAGCGTGATGGCGGCGGCGGTGACGAAGGCGCGCCAGAACTCCTCCGCCAACTGGGGGTCGAACGGAGGGTTCCCGATGGGAAACGCCTCCCCCCCTGCGCCCGGATCGACCTCGTAGACGAGGAAGGGGCGCCCGGAGAGATCGACGGCAACGTCGATGAGGGCCTCGTCGAGCGGCACCCTGATCGAGGCGAAACGGCGAACTCCGGCCTTGTCGCCGAGTGCCTCGCGCATGGTCTCGCCCAGGGCGATGCCGACATCCTCGACGGTGTGGTGGGCGTCCACGTCGAGGTCACCTCGTGCCTTCACGCTCAGGGCCCACCCGCCGTGGCGACCGAGTTGGGAGACCATGTGGTCGAAGAACGGCAGGCCGGTCCCGACGTCCACCGGTCCGCCACCGTCGAGGTCGACGGCGACATCGATCGAGGTCTCCTTGGTGGTCCGGCTGCGCCGGGCCGCCCGGGGCCCGCTCATGGTCTCGGTCATGCCATCACCTCGTTGAGGGCGACGAGGAAACGATCGTTCTCCTCGGGTCTGCCAACGGTCACGCGCAGACAACCGTCAAGACCGGGCCACGACGACGTGTCGCGCACGAGGACCGAACGGTCGACCAGCGCCTGCCATACATCGTGTCCCCGGCCGCCCGGGGGGCGGAACAGGATGAAGTTGGCCTGCGAGGGCCAGGTGACCATGCTCAGGCCCTGGAGGCAGCCGAGCAGGCGACGCCGTTCGGCGACGATGGCCCCCACCCGGGCCTCCATCTCCCCGACGTGGCGCAGAGCCAGTCGGCCGGCAGCCTGGGTGACGGCGTCGAGGTGGTACGGCAGGGCCACCCGCTCGAGGTTGGCCACGACACCGGCGGGCCCGACCAGGTAGCCGAGACGCATCCCGGCGAGGGACCAGGTCTTGGAGAAGGTCCTGGTGACCACCAGGGGCACGTCATCGTCGACCATGGTCACGGCCGACCAGTCGGCGAACTGGCCATAGGCCTCATCGACGACCATCAGCCCGCCGCTCTCGGCCACCTCCCCCAGGACCTGGCGCACGGTCATGGCATCGTCGGCCATGCCCGTCGGGTTGTTGGGTGAGCACAGGAACGTGATGGCGGGCCGGGATCCAGCCACCACGTCGGCCACCACGTCGACATCGACGGAGAAGTCGGGGCGCCGCCCCGCCCCGACCACGGCGGTCCCGGTCAGGTGGGCGATGTGGCTGTGGAGGGCATACGTCGGCTCGAACACGGCGACGGTCCGCCCTGGCCCTCCGTACGCCAGGCACAGGCTCTGGAGGACCTCGTTGGACCCGTTGGCCGCAAAGACCTGGTCGGGGCGCACCCCGTGCAACTCGGCCAGCGCGCCGCGCAACTGGGTGGCCGAGCGGTCCGGGTAGCGGTTGAACTGGATCTCGTCCAACTCGTCGTGAAGCGCTTCGACCCACGCATGGGGGGGCGGGTAGGGGGACTCGTTGGTGTTCAGGCGGACCTCCACGTCCACCTGCGGCGAGTGGTACCCCTCCTGAAGGCCGAGGTCGGGCCGGGCCGCGGGGAGCGCCATCACCGGGGTGAGGCCGTGCGCAGGGTGACCGAGTCGGCGTGCGCCATCAGGCCCTCGGCGGTGGCCAGGGCGACCACATGGGGGGCGAGGTGGTCCAGGGCGGGCCGGTCGAGCGAAACGATGTGGATGCGCTTGTGGAAGTCTGAGGTGCCCAGGGCGGAGCCGAACCGAGCCGAGCGGGCGGTGGGCAGCACGTGGCTGGGGCCGGCGACGTAGTCTCCCACGCTGGCCGGCGACCACGGCCCGGTGAACACTGCCCCCGCGCAGCGAACCAGCGGCACCAGCGACTCGGGGTCGGCGGTCATCAGTTCCAGATGCTCGGCAGCTACCACGTTGCACACCGCCATGGCCTGATGGGGGCCATCCACGATCACCGCGTATCCGCCCCGCTCCAGGGTCGAAGCGATCTCGGCTCGCCGGGGCGAAGTCTCGGTGATGCGCCCCACCGCCTCGGTGATGGCATTAGCGGCCGCTTCGGACCAGGTGATCAGCCAGGCCAGACCGCCGGGTCCGTGTTCCGCTTGGACGACGAGGTCGACCGCCGCCCACTCCACCTCGGTCGTGTCGTCGGCGACGACCGCCACCTCCGACGGACCCGTGAAAGCCGACGGCACGCCCACGGCGCCTTGCTGGGCGACGAGGCGCTCGGCGGCAGCCACGTAACGGTTGCCGGGTCCGACGATCACGTCGACCGGGGCGATGCTCTCGGTCCCGTAGGCCATGGCGGCCACGGCCTGGGCCCCACCGACCCGGTATACCTCGTCGACTCCGGCGATGGCCGCCGCGGCCAGCACGACCGTGGCGACCTTGCCGTCGGGGCCAGGTGGCGAGGTGGCCACCAGCTCCTCGACGCCGGCCACCCGGGCCGGCACCGCCGTCATGAGGACGGTGGACGCCAACGGGGCCCGGCCGCCGGGGATGTACAGACCGGCCCGGTCGACGGCTCGACGGACCTCGCGCACCGTGACACCGCTGCGTTCGTGGAGCACGTCGGGCGCCAGCTCTGCCCGGTGAAACGCCTCGACGTTGTCGCTGGCCACCTCCAGAGCCCGGCGCAGGTCGGCGGGGATCTCCCTGACGGCGGCGTCGATCTCCCGTCGGGGCACGGCGATGTCATCGATGCGCACCCCGTCGAAACGTTCGGTCAGCTCCCGCAGGGCGGCGTCACCACCGGCTCGAACCTTTTCGAGGATCTCTCGAACGGCGTCGGCCGGTCCCTCGGCGTAGACATCGGGCGCCGGCAACCGGTCACGGAGATCGCCGGTTGCGCCGCGCAGGTCCAAGCGGGTCAGAAGGGGCGGCATGGAAGCCACAATGGTAGTCCCATGAGCAACCATGCCGAGTTGAGCGCCCTGGCCACCTCGCTGAGCGATCTGGTGGAGCGCTTGGCCCAGATCGCCGACGGGCTCACCGGGGCCGAACGGGACCGCCTTGGCCAAGATCTCTTCGAGGTGGAACGGACCCTGACGACGGCCAGGCGCCGGCTGGACCGGGCCCTCGCCGACTATCCGGCCTCACCGTCGGGCTGATCCGGCCGGCGCCCGGGTGGGCAGGCGGGCGGAGGGGCAGAAGTCGGCCAGCACACACTCCTCACACCGGGGTCGCCGGGCGACACAGACCCGGCGGCCGTGGAGGATCAACCGCAGGCTGAGGGGCCCCCACTGGGCTCGGGGCAGCAGCGACCCGACCTCTGTCTCGATGCGAACCGGGTCGGTCTCGGCGCTCAGCCCGAGCAACGCCACCAGGCGGGTGACGTGGGTGTCGACGGGCAGGCCCGGCGCTCCGAGGGCCACGCTGCGGACCACGTTGGCCGTCTTCCGTCCCACCCCAGGAAGGGTGACCAGGTCGGTCATGGCGGCAGGGACCTCACTCCCGAAGTTGTCGACCACGGCTTGGGCCAGGCCCAGCAGGCTGCGCGCCTTCGAACGGTAGAACCCCGTCGAGCGGATCATCTCTTCCAGCGCGGCCGGCTCGGCGGCCGCCAGGTCGGCCGGGGCCGGATAACGAGCGAACAGGCCGGGGGTCACCAGGTTGACCCGCACATCCGTGGTCTGCGCCGACAGCACAGTGGCGACCAGGAGCTCCCAGGGCGTGGAGAAGTCGAGCTCGCACAGGTCCCGGGGATCGCCTGGGTACTCGGCGGCCAGCCGCTCGACGGTGGCCTTGGCCCGCCCACCGGGCGTTCTCGGTCGTCCCACGGCTTCAGACTACGGTCTGTCCGGCCGACCCTGGTGGCCCGGGTCGCCAGGCGGTGCCGGTACCGTGACAGCGTGGTTGAGCGAGCCAGCATCGAGACGCGGGACCGGCTCGGACCCGAGGAGGCTCGGGCCTTGGGCCAGTTGTTGGCGGCGGCCGAGTCGATCGACGGCGCCTCGCCCATCGACGCCGACGCCATGACCGACCTGACCCAGCACGGTCGGGAGGGGCTGGTCGCCCTGATCGCCCGGCAACCGGGCCGCGTCCCGCCGGTCGGCTACGCCCAGGTGGCCCACGGGCACTCGCAGTGGACCCTCGAGTACGTGGTCGATCCCGAGGCGCGCCTGCCGGGATCAACGGTGGGCGAGGAGCTGGCCGGCGAAGCCGTCCGCCACGTCGCCCGGATGGGAGGCGGGCCCCTCCAGCTCTGGATCGACAGCCCCCGCCGCGCCGACGAGCAGGTGGCGGCGGCCGCCGGCCTGGTCCCAACCCGGGCGCTCTATCAGGTTCGCCGCCCCCTGCCCGTCGGTGATGAGCTGATGGCGACGATCAAGCCGTTGGTGACCCGCCGGTTCCGTCCGGGGGAGGACGAGTCGGCCTGGCTGGAGGTCAACAATCGGGCGTTCGCCTGGCATCCCGAGCAGGGCGCCTGGGACCTGACCACCATCGCCGGGCGGGAAGCCGAACCGTGGTTCGACCCCGACGGATTCCTCCTCCATGAGGAGGACGGCCGTCTTCTCGGCTTCTGTTGGACCAAGGTCCATCGGGACCATGACCCGGTCGAAGGAGAGATCTATGTGATCGCCGTCGACCCTGAGGCCGGAGGCCAGGGACTCGGGCGGGCCCTTGTGCTTGCCGGTCTCGACCACCTGGCCCACCGAGGCATCACCGTCGCCATGCTCTACGTCGACGCCCACAACACGGGCGCGGTCAAGTTGTACGTGGACCTGGGCTTCGAGGTGCAGCACGTCAACCGGGCCTACACCGCCACGATCGAGCCCACCCGATGACCAGTCGCGGCATCTACGACATCGATCGAGCTGGTCTGGCCGACCTCCTCGCCGACCAGCCCTCCTACCGGGTCGAACAGGTGTGGCGAGGCCTGCACACCGAGTTGCGCCGACCTTCGGAGATGACGTCGTTGCCCCTTGCCGTGCGCCACCGGCTCGAGGCTCACCTGCCGCCGGTCCTGACCGAGCTGGCCCGGTCCGAGGCCGACAACGGCCAGACCGTCAAGTGGCTCTGGGGCCTCGACGGCGACGCCCGGGTGGAGACGGTGCTCATGCACTATCGGGACCGGTCGACGGTGTGTGTGTCGAGCCAGGCCGGATGCGCCATGGGTTGCACGTTCTGCGCCACCGGCCAGGGTGGGTTCACCCGCCACCTGAGCGCCGGCGAGATCATCGAGCAGGTCGTCGTCGCCGCCCGGGAGGCAGCGCCGCGCCGCCTGTCCAATGTGGTGTTCATGGGCATGGGGGAACCTCTGGCCAACTACGACCGGCTGTGGGCCGCGGTGACTCGTCTCCACCACGACCTGGGACTCTCGGCTCGGCACCTGACCATCTCCACCGTCGGGGTGGTGCCCGGCATCCGCCGGCTGGCCAACGAGGACCTCCCGGTCAACCTGGCTGTCTCCCTTCACGCCGCCAACGACCGGCTCCGCAACCAGCTGGTCCCTCTCAATCGCCGCTATCCGCTCAGCGTGCTCGTGGAGGCGTGCCGGAACTACCTCGTGGCCAAAGGCCGGCGGCTCAGCTTCGAGTGGGCGCTCATCGACGGGGTCAACGACCGGGCCGTCGACGTCGCCGAGCTCGCCGACCTGGCCCGGCCGCTCGGCGCCCACGTCAACCTCATTCCTCTCAACCCGACGCCCGGCTACCCCGTACGGGGGACGTCGCCGGCCCGGGTGGCGACCTTCAGGGACGATCTGCTCGCCGCCGGCGTGAACGCCACCGTGCGCCGCAACCGGGGAACCGACATCGACGCCGCCTGCGGGCAGCTGGCGGCGCGCGCCACGGCTGACAGCGGCCAGTCGGTGGCCTGGCCGGCGAAGGTCGCCCCGGTGGCGACCCGGCGAGGTGCCGCCGGGTAGGTCGGCCGGACTGCCACACTGGAACCATGCCCGCCAACCGTTGGGTCGACAAGACTCAGCCGCAGACCCTCTACATCGCCACCATCGTGATGTACATCAATGCCGTCCTGGGCCTGGTCACTGGGTACGCCCTCATTGGCAGCGGGCTGGGCCTGATCCTGGTGCTCGGCCCGGTGGCCGCCGGCTGGGGCATCGCCAACGAGAAGAGGTGGGGGTACTGGCTGGGCGTGGTGCTGACCGCGGTGATGGTTGCGTTTCTCGTCTCGTCGTTCGGCCTGGGCGGGATCATCAACCTGCTGTTCTATGCGGCTCTGCTCGCCCTGCTCCTCCACCCCCAGAGCCGCGAGTACCGCAAGACCTGGTTCAAGTAGTCGAGGCGGCCGTGGGGCCCGGATGCTTGGGTACCCTTGACGCCATGACAACGACGTTCGACGGCATTGGAGATCTGCAGGCCAAGGCGGGCGGCCATGTGGGCTACAGCGAGTGGCACCAGGTGACCCAGGACCAGGTCAACCAGTTCGCCGACGCCACCGGGGATCACCAGTGGATCCACGTCGACGTGGAACGAGCCAAGGCCGGGCCCTTCGGTGGGCCGATCGCCCACGGGTACCTCACCCTGTCACTGGCCCCGGTCCTGATGGAGGAGATCGTCGCCGTCAAGGGGGTGGCGATGGGTGTCAACTACGGGCTCAACAAGCTGCGGTTCCCGGCCCCTGTGCCGGTCGGGTCCCGGATCCGGCTCGGCGCCCAACTGGCGACCGTGGAGCCGATCAGCGGCGGGGTGCAGGCCACCTACGAGCTGACCTTCGAGACCGAGGGGGGCACCAAGCCGGCGTGTGTCGCCGAGGCCGTCTTCCGCTACTACGAGGGATGACCTCCGCCCCCGCGTTGCCCACCGGGGACGCCAAGGCCAGCGCCGTGCGGTCGATGTTCGACACGATCGCCCCCCGCTACGACCTGGTCAACAGGCTGATGACCTTCGGCATGGACCGCGGATGGCGCAAGCGAGCGGTGGCCTCGCTCAGCCTCGACACCGGCGCCACCGTCATCGACGTGGCCTGCGGGACCGGCGACCTGTGCCGGGACCTGGCCCGCTGCGGTTACCGGCCGGTCGGCGTCGACCTGTCGACGGGGATGCTGGCCCATGCCCGCACGTCAGCCCCCCTGGCGCAGGGTGATGGGCTGCGGCTGCCCTTCGCCGACGGCCGGGTAGACGGCGCCGTCAGCGGGTTCGCCCTCCGCAACTTCGTCGCTCTCGATCCCGTCCTGGCCGAGTTGGCCCGGGTCCTGCGCCGGGGCGGTCGCATCGCCCTGCTCGACGTGGCCACGCCGGCAAACCCGCTGATCCGCACCGGTCACGCCGTCTACTTCGGCCAGGTGGTGCCCCGCATCGGGGGCCTGCTCTCCGATGGGGCCGCCTACCGGTACCTGCCCCGGTCCGTGGCCTACCTGCCGACGGTTGCCGACCTGCTCGACCTCGTTCGGGACGCCGGATTCGATGCGGTGGAGCGTCGCCTGCTCAGTGGCGGGATCGCCCAGCTGATCACCGCCACCCGGCGCTAGCGGACCGGCCCGCACTACTCCCCTGTCACCCCGTCGATCAGCTGGCGGGCGGCGTCCAGCTGCCCGGCGTGACGGGCGTACTCCTGGAGCAGGTGGAACAGGATCCGCCCCAACGTCGGCGCCTCCTCGGCGGTCCTGAACCGTCCACCAACGCGGGCCCGCCGGTCAAGTGGGATGCCGGCCACAAGGGCCGCGGCACGATCCACCTCGGCCTGGAAGGACGCCCGCACCGCCGCCGCCGGCACCTCCGGGGCCACCATCCACTCGGCGTCGTCGCCGCCGGGGTGCCAGGCGACGATGGGCTCGCCGGCGAAGCCCCACCGCATCCAGCGGCGTTCCACCCAGCCCAGATGCTGGACCAGTCCGAGCGGTGCCCATCCGAGCGGGGCCACGACGCCATGCAGCTGGCCCTCGGTGAGGCCGTCCAGCTTGCGGTCGATGGCCCGGCGATACCAGGCCAGGTACCCGAAGAGCAGCTCCGCGGGGTCCGACACCTCCACCCCCGGGTCGTCGAGCACGGCCGGCGACCGGGCCACTGACGCGCCCCCGCCTGTCCCGGCCGCCTCCGGCAGGCAGGCGATGGTGTGGGTGAGAGCAGCCACCTGGCGGTAGGGGTCCCGGCGGCCGGCCTCTGCTTCGGCGGCCAGGAGGTCGTCGAAGTCCACGGGCGGTGCGACGGCGTCCCAGTGGTCGGTGAACAGCCGGACCCCGTAGGACGCCACCACGGTCGCCCCGACCCGAGCAATGGCAGCCACCACCTCCTCGGGGCGGTCTGCCCGTACGCCGGCGATCCCGATCCGGTTCCGGTACGACCGGGCGTCGAAGGACGTGCGCGCCGACGCCCAGTCCCCCTGCATGCCGGCCCGCATGGCCAGGCTGGCCTGGTTGCGGGTCAGCACCGACAGCAACCCTCCGGGCCTCACCACGTCGGTCAGCTTGGCGATGTCGTCGGTGAGCGACGAGCGATACATGATCACCCCGTGACAGCACACCAGGTCGAAGCGGCGCCTGCCGGCCCCATCGAGATGGTCGAGGTCGCCGGCAACGAGCTCCAGACGCCGGGCCACCTCGGCCGGCTGGCGGTCCCGGGCGTCGGAGGCGTCGGCCAGCAACCGGTCCGACACGTCGACCCCAACCACGCGGTGCCCGGCCCGGGCCAAGGCGATGGCCACCGTTCCCTGGCCACAGCCGACATCGAGGACCTCCTGTCCGCCCCGGCCCCGGCGCGCGTCCAGGTGAGCGAGCACCTGGGCGACCACCAGCTCCTGGCGCACGGCGTTGC
>JALYVP010000099.1 GCA_030853185.1 Actinomycetota bacterium
GTGCCCCACACCGCCCTGAGACGATCACAGGTCTCGTCGAGGATCGTCAGGAACACCGGGTCGAGGTGGCCGAGGAGTGGCCGGCTGAGCGCCTCGGTGGCCTCGGGATAGGGCATGGAGGGTCCGGGACCCATGAGGATGCGATCGACGACAGGCATTGCTCGATCGTACAAACACAGACCCGGCTGCGTCAGAACGGCGGTGGTGTGGTGGCCGGCGGGCGGCGCCGGCAGCGCCGGAGGGCGGCGGGGCAACGGGGGACGCTAGGGATGCGACGGAGGCGCCGGCCGCAAAGACATCGCCAGGCCGTCGAGGATGTCCGACTCCGACACGAGGCACCGGCCTGCGCCCGTCAATGCCATCAGCTCGGCCAGGACGATCGCCCCGCCGACGATGACGTCCGCCCGCTCGGCCTCCATACCTCTTCGCCGCCGCCGCTGCTCGACGGTTTCGGCGGCCAGGCCGGCCAGCAGCTGGTCGACGGTGCCCTTGTCCAACCAGGCATGGTGGACCCGGTCCCGGTCGTAGACGTCCAGCCCCTGCTGGAGGCGGGTCATGGCGGAGACGGTCCCGGCCAGGCCGATGAAGGTAGCCGGCCGGGCCAGGGCCGGGACGGCCTCCAGGGCTCCGCGGACCAACACGGTGACGGCCGATCGGGCCGCTTCGACCTCATCTGGCCCGGGGGGATCGGAGGGCAGGTAGGTCTCGGTGAGTCGGACGCATCCCACGTCCAGGGAGCGGACGCCGGCCACGCTGAAGCGGTCGGCCCCCGGCTCAGCCGACGGGCCGGCTACCAGCTCGGTCGAGCCCCCACCGATGTCGGCGACGAGAAACGGACCCAGGTCGGCGTCGAGGTCTGCGGTAGCGCCCGCGAACGACAGCCGGCCCTCCTCGTCGCCGGTAAGCAGCTCGGGTACCGATCCAACGGCCGCCTCGACGGCGGCGAAGAAGTCCGCCCGGTTGCTGGCGTCACGGGCGGCCGACGTGGCGGTGATCCGCACCCGGTGGACACCCAGGTCATCCATGAGCCGGCGGTACCCGAGCAGCACTCCGATCGTGCGATCCACCGCCTCTTGTGCCAGCCGGCCGGTCGCAGCCACGCCTTGGCCCAGCCGGGTGATCTCCATGCGGCGCGTCACCGTCTCCCCGTCGCCACCGACGATCAGCAGGCGGGTGGAGTTGGTCCCACAGTCGACGGCCGCCACCGCCTCTCGGTCGCCAGTCATCGCCTCCCCTTGGCCCGGGGGGCGGGGGGGCATCGGGGCCACGGCGTGGTCGAAGGCGTCGTTGCGGGCGCCCCCTCCGCCGTCCCGGCGAGCTTCTGGGCCGTCCATCGCCCCACCGCATCGTCGCCCCCGGCCAGGTGCCAGGCCAGGTGGGCGTGCAGGCACTTGACGCCCTGACGGGTCCCACCGACCCCGCCGCTCGGGCGAGGCCCCTCCCAGTCATCCGGCATCGCCGCATCCCTCTCGAGGCTTGCCCGCCGGTGGGCGTCCGCCACCAGTGGGGCCGGCACCTCGGCTTCGGCCCGGCGGACGCCGCCCGCCGCCTCGAGGCGGTCGACCCGCCGGCGCAGGTCGGAGCCCACCAACCAGTAGCGGGTCGGCATGGGGGTTCCGTCGTCAAGGAGGGGAGCGTTGCGGATGACCACCGGATCCCCGGCTGCATCCCGCACTGTCACCTCGAAGGCCCCCATCGGGGGGCGGCCCAGCAGCGCCGTCAGCCGGAGCGTGTCGGGATCAGTGCCGGGGCGAGCGTGGGGCCCGGTGGACGCCACACTCGGTCGGCGAACAACGGGTTTCCTTGGAGCCACCCAGCCGATCCTAGAAGCCGATGCGGGACCAGAAGCTGGCACTCCCCTGCCGGGCGGGGATGATGGCGTAGGCCTGCTGGCCAGGCATGATCAGCCCGTACTGCCTTCTGGCGATCTGCTGGATCTGGGCCGGGTCCTGGAGCTGCTTGACCCGCTCGCCCAGCTTGGCGTTCTCGTGGGTGAGAGCGTTGACCCGGCCCTGGGTGACGGCCAGGGTGTGCCGCTGGGCCAGCATCGTCCGACCGGGCAGGACGAACAGCAGCAGGACCCCGAGGGCGACCACGGTCAGCAGCAGGATCCAGACCATCCGCCTCACGGGTTGGCTCCGAGACGGCTGAAGACGGCACCGCCGGGGTAGCGGGCCGCGTCGCCCAGGCCCTCCTCGATGCGCAGCAGCTGGTTGTACTTGGCCACCCGGTCGGAGCGGGCCGGCGCCCCCGTCTTGATCTGACCGCAACCAGTGGCGACGGCCAGATCGGCGATGGTCGTGTCCTCGGTCTCGCCGGAGCGGTGCGATATCACCGACGCGTAGGCAGCTCGCTGGGCCAGATCCACCGTGTCGAGGGTCTCGCTCAGGGTGCCGATCTGGTTGACCTTCACCAGGATGGCGTTGGCCACGCCGGCGCTCACTCCCCGCTCGAGGCGGGTGACGTCGGTGACGAACAGGTCGTCGCCGACCAGTTGGGTGCTGGCCCCCAGCTCGGTGGTCAAAGCCGCCCACCCGTCCCAGTCCTCCTCGGCCATCCCGTCCTCGATGGAGATGATCGGATAGCGGCGGCACAGGTCGGCCAGGTACTCGACCAGGTCCGAGGCCTCCAGGGACCGCCCTTCGCCCGCCAGCCGGTAGGTACCCTTGTCGTAGAACTCGCTGGAGGCAGCGTCGAGAGCGAGGGCGATGTCGGCACCGGGCGCCCGCCCGCCCCGCTCGATGGCCTCGACCAGGATGGCCAGCGCCTCTTCGTTCGATCCCAGGTTGGGGGCGAAGCCGCCTTCGTCACCGACGCCGGTCGACAGACCCCGATCGTGGAGAACCTCACGCAGCGCGTGGTAGGTCTCCGATCCCCAGCGCAGGGCTTCGGCGAATGATGCCGCCCCTACGGGAACGATCATGAACTCCTGGAGGTCCACGTTGTTGTCGGCGTGCACGCCTCCGTTGATGACGTTCATCATCGGTACCGGCAGGCGATGGGCGGCGGCACCCCCGACGTAGCGGTAGAGGGGAAGGCCGACCTCGCCGGCCGCCGCCTTAGCCACTGCCAGGGACACGCCGAGGATGGCGTTGGCCCCCAGCCTGTTCTTGTTGTCGGTCCCGTCGATGTCGCAGAGGGTTTGATCCAGTTCCCGTTGGTCCAGGGCTTCGAAACCGTCGAGGGCGTCGGCCAGCTCACCGTTGACGGCACTCACCGCCCCGAGGACGCCCTTGCCCCGGTAGCGTCCGGCCTCGGCGTCGCGCCGCTCGACGGCCTCGAACGACCCCGTGGACGCCCCCGACGGCACGGCCGCCCGGCCGGTCGCCCCCGATGCCAGCACCACGTCCACCTCGACGGTCGGATGCCCGCGGGAGTCGAGGATCTCGCGGCCGATCAGCTGGTCGATGGCACTCATCAGCGTGCTGGCTCCTGAGATGGGACGGTTCGGCGGAAGCAGGCGCGGCGGCCTGAAAAGACCGTCTGCGGCGGCGGAGAGTCCTGTTGCTCGTGTGACTGGTGTTGAAGACGGTAGTCCACCGCGACCGCAGAGACCGAGCATCCACACCCGCTGCGGCGGCAGCCGTCCCTGCTGCCGCCCTTTAAAGGGTCGGCTGGCTCCCACCGGCGGGATCGGTCGTCTTCTTGGCCCGCCGCCAGAGCCGGTCCCATCCGGGGGCGTCGAGCTCGGCCAGGTCCCGGCCGGACCTCGCGGCAGCCACCTCCATGGCCGCGAAGCGGTTCCGGAACCTGGTGGTGGCGGCCCGCAGGGCATCCTCCGCATCGACGTCGAGATGTCGGGCCAGGTTGACCATCGTGAGCAACACGTCGCCGAGCTCGTCCGCCACCGCTGTCCCATCGGCGGTTCCCGCCACCTGGGTGACGGCGTCGCCAAGCTCGCCGAGCTCCTCGGAGACCTTGTCCCACACGCCGGCCAGGTCGTCCCAGTCGAAGCCGACAGATGCAGCCTTGCGGCCCACCTTGGCCGCAGCCAGGAGGGCGGGGAGCGCCGGCGGGATGCCGTCCATGATGCTGGCCCGGCCCTTCTCGGTCCTCTTGGCATGCTCCCAGTTGGCCGCCACGGCAACAGGGTCCACGGCCACGCCGGCCCCCGGCGCATCTGCCCCCTTGGTGCCGGTTGGCGACGGGAACACGTGGGGGTGGCGACGAACCAGTTTGTCGTGGATGCCCCGGGCCACGTCGGCCAGGGTGAACTGACCGGCTTCGGTAGACAGGACGGCATGGAAGGCGACCTGGAAGAGCAGATCCCCCAGCTCCTCCTCCAGGTGGCCGTAGGCGATGGCCTCGCCGTCGCCGCCTGAGGGGGACCCGGACTGAACGCGGTCGCGAGCCAGGGTCAACTCGTCGATGGCTTCGAGGACCTCGTAGGTCTCCTCGATCAGGTGCCGGGTCAGGCTGACGTGGGTCTGCTCCCGGTCCCACGGGCAGGCGACGCGGAGGGTCCGGACCAGGCTCTCGAAACGAACGATCTCGGCCGCCACCGGGTCGGCCAGGTAAGGGATCCACAGGCAGGTGAGGTGGTCAGGAATGACCTCCCGGTCGAGATCGGCCCAGGCGAGAGGGATGATCGACTCGTCAGGCAGGCCCAGGCGAGCCAGGACGACGATCTCGGGCCCGTCGTCGAGGGCCAACTTGATCTCGGAGAGCACCCGGCGCGAGTCGCACTGCGAGACCAGGAGCGGCCCGGTGGACCCGGCCGCCTCGCTGGCGAAGCGATGACCGTCAACGAGGCAGACCCCTGCGGCAAAGGGGTCGATGCCGAGGCGATCCCAAGCCAGGTCGACGAACGACAGGGCAGGAATGACCTCGAGGGCGATTCGAGTGTCGAGGCGCAACAGTTCGACCGTCCGCTCGGCGACGAGCGGCGACCCGGGCACGGCGTAGAGGATGACGCCGTCGGCAGCACTGCCTGCCGCTCCCACCAGCCCGTCGACGATGGCCGGATAGACGAGATCGAGGGTCTCGACCCGCTCGTAGACATCGTCGAAGCTGCGGGCGGCCCCGACCTCGGATGCGCTCGGGTGGCGGCGGGTACGCACGAATCGGGCTTCGACCCGAGCCAGGAGCCGCCGGGTCTCCACGCCGATCAGGCCGGGGTCGCCTGGCCCCAGGCCCACGACGATGATCCGTGGTCTGGCCGTCACCGCCTCGGGCGGACCCTATGCCGCATGGCCCAACCCGTTTCAGCCCGGCCCGGGCGCCTGGGAGCTGCCGCCCTGGAGCTTGTTGGCGATCTGGCCCGGCACGGCAGACGTCTGTACCGTCAGCTGACTCTGGTTCCAGGTCCCGAAGGCGGGATTGACCTTGACCTTGGCGGACTGCAGGACCCGCACCAGAGCCGGCGTGTACCCGTTCTGGTTGCTCGAGTTGATGGCGAAGGCCAGCACCGCGGCCGTGCCGGGGGCAAAGGTCTGCAGGTCGCGACTGTCCACGGCCAGGACGTTGTAGCCGTAGCTGGTCCTTACCGGCGCGGCGGCTTCACCGGGGGCTAAGCCCAGGACCTCGTTGAACAGAGCCTGGCTCTGATCTTCGAGCTGGGGCTGGGTGTAGCAGGTGACCGACCCGCCGCCGGTGTCACCGCCAAGCGTTCCCCCGTTGAAATCGCTTTCGATCTTGTTCGCCTTGTCTCTGCTGGCCGCGAAGTCGATCCCGCCGTTGGTGCCCTGCATGCTGACGCTGATCTTGCGGGTGCAGACCCGGGAGAAGAAGTTGGCCTGGTGGTTCATGAGGGCACTGCGAGCGTCGGCCGTGGACGTGGGCGGGGGTTCGAGGACGGCCCGATCAGCGAGAGCGGAGACGAACTCGTCGCGAATCGACGCCGGGAACCCCTGCCAGTAGGCGCCAGCCCCCACCTCTTCGACACCTCGCGCCGCGGCCAGCGCCGACGCCGAGGGCAGGGCGTCGTGGGCCGTCAGGTACTGGCGGATGGCGGCGTCCTCGACCATCTGGTCGAGGACACCGGCGGCAAAGCCGGAGCTGTAGCTGGCTGTCGACAGGCCGGCGATGGTCGTTCCCCCGCTCTGGGCGCCGGCCTGGTCGACGGCGGCCACGTAGGCCTTGTTCCCGGCCCGGCCCCGCAGCTCGGCCTGGAGGGTCGTCTGCTTGATGACCTTGCCGTTGATGCTGGCGGCGGTGGGCGAGGAGTCGCAGCCGGCGGCGGCTACCGAGACGGCCACCGCCAGAGCGCCCAGGGCGAAGAGTCGTCGGGTGCGGTTCACAGCGCCGGTGATGCTATCGGGTACCAAGTTGGCTGGGCGCTACGCCGATACGCCGGCGGCGACCGGGGGGAACAGCTGACGGAGCAGGTCGGGCAGGTCCGCCGCCGGGTCGGCTCCTCGAGGGAGGGGGACGACGAGCTGGGCCGCGTCGGGCTTGTAGACCGCCTTGGGCCACAGGCGCCCGAGACGAACCGTGGCGCTCGCTTTGAGGGCCACCGGGCTCAGACGAGCCGTCCATCCGCCCCCCGACAGCCCCGTGGTGGACTTGACGACGGCCACCTCACGCACGCCGGTCCGGGCGCACTCGGCCCGCAGGTGGCCGATGGCCAGAAGGGCCTGGGCCGGCTCGGGGAGCGGCCCGTAACGGTCCAGCCACTCGGCGCCGATGTCGTCGACCTCCCCATGGGTGGTCACCGTCGCCAGGCGCCGGTACGCCTCGAGTCGCAGATCCTCCCGGCCCACGTAGAAGGCGGGGAGATTGGCGGTCACCGGCAGGTCCAGCTTGATCTCGGCCGGTTGGCGAACCTGCTCGCCCTTGAGCTCGGCGACCGCTTCGGAGACCATCTGCACGTACAGGTCGTAACCGACGGCGGCGATGTGGCCGGACTGGTCGCCGCCGAGCAGGTTGCCGGCCCCACGGATCTCCAGGTCCCGCATGGCGATCTTGAAGCCCGACCCGAGCTCGGTGTGCTCGCCGATGGTCCGCAACCGCTCGTAGGCCTCCTCGGTGAGGGTCCGGTCGGGGGGAAAGAGCAGGTAGGCGTAGGCCCGCTGACCGGCCCGCCCCACCCGGCCTCGCAGCTGGTGGAGCTGACCGAGGCCCAGCAGGTCAGCCCGGTCGACCACGAGGGTGTTGACCGTGGGCATGTCGATGCCCGACTCGATGATGGTGGTGCACATCAGCACGTCGTAGCCGCCTTCCCAGAAGTCGAAGACGACCTTCTCGAGGGCACCCTCGTCCATCTGGCCGTGGGCCACGGCGACCCGGGCTTCGGGCACCAGGTTGCGGAGGTCGGTCGCCACCTTGTCGATGTCGTAGACGCGGTTGTGAACGAAGAAGACCTGTCCCTCTCGCAGCAGCTCGCGGCGGACGGCCTCGGCCACCGCCCGGTCGTCGTACTCGCCGACATAGGTGAGGATGGGCTGGCGTTCGGCCGGCGGCGTGGTGAGCAGCGTCAGATCCCGAATCCCCGTGAGGCTCATCTCCAGCGTGCGGGGAATGGGGGTGGCGGTGAGGGTCAGCACGTCGACGTCGGTGCGCAGCTTCTTGATCGCCTCTTTGTGACTGACCCCGAAGCGCTGCTCCTCGTCGATGACGAGCAGGCCGAGGTTCTTGAACGTCAACGAACCGGACAGCAGCTTGTGGGTGCCGATGACCACATCGACGGTTCCGTCGCCGACGCCGGAAGCCACCTGGCGGGCCTGGGCGGGGGTGAGGAAGCGGGAGAGCATCTCGACACGCAACGGGTAGCCGGCGAAGCGCTCGGAGAACGTCTGGAAGTGCTGGGAGGCGAGGAGGGTGGTCGGAACCAGGACCGCCACCTGCATGCCGTCCTGAACGGCCTTGAACGCGGCCCTGATGGCCACCTCGGTCTTACCGAAGCCGACGTCCCCGCAGATCAGGCGGTCCATCGGGGCGGTCGACTCCATGTCGGTCTTGGTCTCGGCGATGGCCTTGGCCTGGTCGGGGGTGGCGACATAGGGGAACCCATCTTCCATCTCCACCTGCCAGGGCGTGTCGGGGGCGAAGGCGTGGCCGGTGGCGCTGACGCGCGTCTGGTAGAGCACAACGAGCTCTTGGGCGATCTCGCGCACGGCGGCACGCACCCGGCTCTTGGACCGCTGCCACTCCGAGCCGTTGAGCCGGCTGAGTGAGGGGCTCTCGCCACCGCTGTAGGGGCGGAGGGCGTCGATCTGGTCCGACGGTACGTACAGCTTGTCCCCGCCGCGGTACTCGAGGAGCAGGTAGTCCCGCTCGACACCGCCGATAGCGCGGCGGATCATGCCGCCGAAGCGCCCCACGCCGTGGGTGTTGTGCACGACGTAGTCACCGCTCTTCATGTCGTCGAAGAACGTCTGGGCGGCCCTGGCCCGGGGCTTGGGTTTGCGATGGGCCCGGCGGCGGCCGGTGAGGTCGCTTTCGGCCAGCACGGCCAGCGACAGCGGTGGGTACACGAATCCCCGCTCCAAGGGCTGGACGATGATTCGCATGCCGGGACGGGTCAGCTCCCCGGGGGGGACGTCGCCGTCGAAGAGCGGCACCGTCCAGCCCCGGTCGGCGAGGGTGGCCGCCATCCGCTGGGCGCTGCCCCGACCCTCGGCACAGAGGACGATGCGGTAGCCCCTTGCCATCAGGTCCTGCAATTGCGACGCCAGCCGATCGGCGTCGGCGACGACGGGATCCCAGCCGAGAGCGGAGACGGTCGTGGTCCCCGGGCCCTCCGGGGCCGCGATGACGGTCCACGCCGCAGCGGCGGTCTGCGCCAGGAGCCGGTCGAAGTCGGCATGGAGGTGGATAAGTTCCTCGCCGCCCGTGCCCCACGTCTGAGCCAGGGCGGACGCCAGCGCCGATTCCTCGTCGGCCAGGTCCTGTGCCCGGTCACGCATGCGGCGGGGTTCGACCATGAGGATCTGGGCGCCGGACGGAAGCAGGTCGGTGAGGAGCCGCTCCTCGGCGGTGACCCACGGGAGCCAGGACTCCATGCCGTCGAAGATGTGGCCCTCGGCCAACCGTTCCCATGCGTCGCGCCCCCACGGGGCGGTGGCGATCAATGCTTCGGCCCGGTGCCGGACCTCATCGCAGGGGACCAGCTCCCGACAGCCGAACAACTCCACGGTGGCCACGTCGTCGGTGGAGCGTTGATCGGCGACGGCAAAGTCGGTGAGACGGTCCACCTCGTCGCCCCACAGGTCGATGCGGACCGGCCCGTCGGCAGTGGCACCGAAGACGTCGATGATGGATCCGCGCACGGCGAGCTCGCCGCGATGCTCGACCTGGTACTCCCGCCGGTAGCCCATCGCCACCAGGCGGGCCACGAGATCCTCGGGATCGATCTCGTCGCCTTTGGCGATCACGACAGGGGCGGCCACTTCTACGCCGGGTCCCAGCCGCTGAAGGAGGGCTCGGACGGGGGCGACGAGCACCCGGGGCGCGCTGCCGCCCTGGCGCAGGTGCCAAAGGGCCCGAAGCCGCCGGCCCATGGTCTCCGCGCTGGGGCTGACCCGCTCGAAGGGGAGGGTCTCCCATGCCGGGTACAGGTCGACCTGGTCCGCACCCAGGTAGGCGGCGATGTCGTGGGTCAGGCGCTCGGCGTCGGCGGCGGTAGCCACGGCCACGAGCGTCTGGCGCCGGCCCGACGCCAGGGCCAGGCCGGCGACGGTGAAGGCCCGGGCCGGTTCGGGCACGGCCACGACGGCTTGACGTAGCCCGACCACGTCGAAGAACGTCGGGTCGTTGCGCAGGAGAGGAAGGAGGGGGCCGAGGGCGCCGGTGGGCTCGCTCATGACTACCTCCAGTGAACCGCAGGGCAGCCGCTAATCGCCAGGGCGACCGTCATGAGTTGAACCGGTTCTGGGCGCTGGCAACACCGTCGCTCAGGATCGCCTCCACCGCATCGGCGGCCAGCTGGACGGTGACGGCCAGTTCGGTGCGGTCCTTCCTGGATGGAGCGGCCAGGACGTGGTCGACCCCCCGCTCGGGACCACCCGGCGGCTTGCCGATGCCGATGCGGACCCGGGTGAAGGCGTCGTCGTGGAGGTGGGCCTTGATGGAACGCAGCCCGTTGTGGCCGGCCAGCCCGCCGCCGGATTTGACTCGCAGGACACCGATGGGCAGGTCGAGCTCGTCGTGAACCACCACCAGGTGGGTCAGGTCCTCGATCCCGAATCGGCGCACCAGGGGGGACACCGCCTGGCCCGAGTCGTTCATAAACGTCTGGGGGAACGCCAGTGCCAGGCGCCGGTCTCCGACTCGCGCCTCGGCGACGAGAGCGTGCTCACGACGGGATCGCCTCAGCCGTTCCCCGTGGCGACCAGCCAGAACCTCGATGACATCGGCACCGACGTTGTGGCGGGTGCCCGCATACGTCGAACCGGGGTTTCCCAGTCCGACCGCCAGCACATCCGCCGAAGCCCCGGTGCGCCGCTTGGCGTGGCCCGGGCCGGGCGGAGTCGTTAGCTCTCCTCGGCCGGTGCGCCGCCCTCCGAGGCGCCGCCTTCGGGTCCGCCTTCCTCGCCTGTCTCGCCTTCGGCGGCAGCCGCTTCGGCCGCCTCCTCCTCAGCGAGCTCCTCGGCTTCGGCGGCCACGGCCGACACGGCGGCGATCACGACCGGCTCGTCGCTGTCTACATCGGTGGTCACACCGCGTGGCAGCTTCAGGTCGCCCACCCGCACCGTGTCGCCGATCTCGAGATCGGCGAGGTCGACAACGATCTCGTTGGGGATGTTCGACGGCGTGGCGTGCACGGTCAAGGACTGGAGGGGCTGTTCGATCACGCCCCGCTCCTGTTCCACCGACTTGGACTCACCGACCAGCACGATGGAGACCTCGGCGGAGAGGATCTCATCGCGGCGCACGACCTGGAAGTCCACATGCATCACCGTGTTGCGAACCGGGTGGCGCTGGATGACCCGGGCGAGGGTCAGGTGCGTGGCCGGTCCGACCTCGAGCGACAGCAGCTGGTGGACGCCGGACTCGCCGGACAGGGCTTGGCGCAGCTGGCGGGCGTCCACCGATACCGACAGGGCGTCCATGCCCCCCCCGTAGACGACGGCAGGGATGCGACCCCCGGCGCGCATGCGCTTCGACGCGGAGGTACCGGTCACCCTTTCGGGCTCGGCTACCAGGGTGATCTCGGCCATCGACGTGCGCTCCTCGGAACTCCGGCTGGGGGTCGCCGGGATTTGGATCCGGGGCCCCCGAAGGACCGGA
>JALYVP010000379.1 GCA_030853185.1 Actinomycetota bacterium
CGGCCGCCGCCGGCGGCCTGCGCCTGGTCGCCACCAGGACCCTCTGGGACTCGGGCACGATCGTCACCCACTCGACGGGCCTGGCCGGCCTGGCGCCGGAGCCGACCGTCGGGATCCGTCCCGATGACCTCGAACGGCTCGGCATCCGCGAGGGGGCGCCGGTCCGGGTCACCTCGCCCAAGGGCACCGTGGTCGCCCCCGCCCGCTCCGAGTGGGGCCTGGCCCCCGGGTGCGTGTCGCTGCCGTGGAACGCCCGCGGTGTCGCCGTCAACACCCTCATCGACGCCACCGCCGCCTTTACCGAGGTCGCCCTCGAGGCGGTCCTGGACCCGCCCGCCGGGTCCTCCCAACGAGCTGAGGAGGCCGCCGACCATGCATGACCTGTTCCAGGGCGACCCGCTGTTCAACAACGGGCTCAACCTGGCCGTGTGGATCATCCTGGTGGTCAAGGCGGTGGCGGTCTTCGCCATCGTCATGGTCTCGGTGCTGTTCATGGTCATGTACGAGCGGAAGGCGGTGGCCTTGCTCGGGGTCCGTCACGGACCCAACCGGGCCGGCCCCGGCGGTTGGCTGCAGTCCCTGGCGGACGGCACCAAGCTGTTCTTCAAGGAGGCCTTCCTGCCCGCCCGGGCCGACAAGTGGGTCTACAAGCTGGCCCCGTACCTGTCGCTGCTCCCCGCCTTCCTGGCGTTCTCCATCGTCCCGATGGGGGGTCACATCACCATCGCCGGGCACACCACCCGGCTGCAGCTGGTCGATCCCCAGTGGGGGATCCTCCTGCTGCTCATGTGCTCAGGGGTAGGTGTCTACGGCATCATGCTCGCCGGCTGGTCGTCAGGGGCGAAGTACTCCCTGCTCGGCGCGGTGCGGGCCAGCGCCCAGATGGTCTCCTACGAAGCGGTGATCGGCCTGACCGTGGCGACGGTCGTCGTCGTGACCGGATCGGTGCACACCAGTGCCATCGTCGGGGCCCAGCACGGCGGGTTCCTCTACCACTGGAACATCATCCGAACCGGCCTCGTCCCCTTCGCCCTCTTCGCCATCGCCATCACCGCCGAGATGGCCCGACCCCCATTCGACCTGGTCGAGGCGGAAGAGGAGATCTCCGGCGGGTTCAACATGGAGTACTCCTCCATCGGGTTCGCCCTGTTCTACCTGGCCGAGTACATGAACCTGGTCACCAACTCGGCCATCATCACGACCCTGTGGCTCGGTGGACCCGACGGGCCGGCCATCTTCGGCAACAGCATCGGCCCGGTGTGGTTCATGATCAAGGTCCTCGTCCTGCTGTTCATCTTCGTATGGATCCGGGCCACCCTGCCCCGCCTGCGCTACGACCAGCTCATGGAGTTGGGCTGGAAGCAGATGATCCCGGGAGCGCTGGCCCTGTTGATGATCGTCGCCGGCTTCGAGGTCAGCGTCGGCTACGGCTTCATGGCCATCGGGCTGAGCGCCCTCGCCCTGCTGCTGCTGTCCCGGGCCATCGACGTGGGCCGGGAGGCCAGAGAGGTGGAGGAAGGCATGCCAGAAGGGCACTACCGGGAGGTGAACCCATGAGCTTCCTCAACTTCTTCAAGGGCTTCATCGTCACCGGGAAGCTGCCGTTCAAGCCCAAGGTGACGGTGCAGTACCCCGAAGACAAGCGGCCCAAGCCGGAGCGGTTCCACGGTCGTCACGTCCTCAACCGCTACGAGGACGGCATGGAGAAGTGCATCGGCTGCGAGCTGTGCGCCGGCGTCTGCCCGGCCCGGTGCATCTACGTGCGCGGCGCCGACAATCCTCCCGACGCCCCGGTGTCGCCGGGCGAGCGTTACGGGTTCGTCTACGAGATCAACTTCTTGCGTTGCATCCACTGCGACCTGTGCGTGGAGGCGTGCCCCACCGAGGCGATCACCGAGTCCAAGATGTTCGAGTGGTCCTTCACCAGCCGGGAGCAGGCCATCTACACCAAGGCCGAGCTGCTGGTCGACGACGCCGGCAATCCCCAGAAGCTGCCGTGGGAGGACTGGAAGCCCGGCGACGAGCGCAACACCTCCGGATGGGTGCGGGCCACCAGCCCGGCCGGCTCCGCGGCGATGGAAGGCATTCCCCTGTGGTCCGGCGAGCTCGGCTACGGGGTCCGCCCACCTCAGGCCGGCCAGTCCGATCCCGGGGCCGCCGACATCACCGCCGACAACGACCTGTCGCTCCGGGAGGCGGCCGGCGCCGCCCTGGAGGGCATCGGGGTCAGCCGCCAGCGGCCCCGGCGGGGTCCCGAGACTGACGGCGGCCAGCAGGGCGGCTCCGGGCATCCCGAGGTGCAACCGTGATCGCGTCCCGCGCCGTGCTGGTGAACGCGGCGTCCTCCGGGGTCCACCTGGCCCACGCCTCGGCCTGGGTGGTGTTCGTCGTGGGAGCCGTGCTCATCCTGTCCGGTGCGTTCGGGGTGGTGCTGCTGCGCAACCCCGTCCACTGTGCCCTGATGCTGGTCGTGACCCTCTTCGGGATCGCCGTCGAGTTCATCGACCAGCAGGCCGATTTCCTCGCCGCCGTGCAGATCATCGTCTACGCCGGCGCCGTCGTCATCCTGTTCCTGTTCGTGATCATGTTCCTCGGGGTGGACCGCAAGGAGCGCGTCGCCGCCGAGCCGTTCCGGGGCCAAAAGCCCCTGGCGGCCATCCTCGGGGTCATCACCCTCGTCGAGCTGCTGGTCCTGTCCCGGGTCCAGCACTGGACCGGAGGCGCCCACAGCCTGTCGGGGCCCCTGGTGCAGCAGAACACTCCCGTCGCCCGGGCCGCCGCCCATGTCGCCGGGCCTCTCGGAGGCCAGAACATCGCCCAACTCGGCCAGTCCATCTACACCCGGTACCTGTTGCCGTTCGAGATGACCTCGGCGCTGCTGGTCATCGCCGTGGTGGCGACCGTGGTGCTGGCCCGACAG
>JALYVP010000380.1 GCA_030853185.1 Actinomycetota bacterium
TCGATAGGGGGCGGTTGGCAGAGCCAACATCCATGGCGAGGCAGAAATATGCACCTTCGGGGAAACCCGCAGGACTGAGCCTGTTCCGACCTACAGATATGCGCCGAGCCAGCCGCCTACCTTACCGCATTGGAGATGGCCTCCATGCCGGTCATGGCCGATCCGCCGTTGGCAAAGGCCTTCAGGAAGATGAACACCCCCGCGCCCAGCAGGAGCCCGCCGCCGGCGTGGGTCAGATGGAGTTGGCCGGGTTTGGCCACCACATGGAGGAGATGGCCGTCGAGCACCAGATGGGTGATGCCGGCAACGATCATGGCGGCCATGCTGGCCAGGAACCAGTACGTGGGGATGGCGAAGAGCCGACCGGCCTCCCGGAGGCCCCGCAGGTTGCCGAACGCCAGCAGGACGACGAACAGGATGGAGAGCATGACCGGGTGGCCCACGGCGGGGAAGGCGGAGATCACGGCGTCCACCCCGGCGGCGATCGACACGGCCACGGTGAGGGTGTAGCTGCACAGGAGGGCGGAGCCGGGAACCAGGGCGGTGGTCGGGCCGAAGTTCTCCCGGCTGACCACGTACGAACCGCCGGAGACCGGGTAGTGGCGGACGACGTCTCGGTAGCACAGGCACACCAGACCCAGCACCACCAGGAGAAGGGCGGTGATGGGGGTGATGAGCCGGAACGCCCCGAGGCCGGCAGCGGGGATGAGGATGCTCAGGATTGATTCGGTGCTGTACGCGGCCGAGGACATGACATCCGAGGAGAGGACGGCCAGGGCGATGGGCTTGCCCAAGCGCTCGGTGGTGAGCTCCTCACTGACCAGCGGCGGTCCCAGCACCGTCCGCTTCAACCGGTACAGGGGAGTTTCGGGCAGGTCGGGGCTGGTCCTTGACGAGGAACGCTGGGGCCGCAGCCAGCTCGGCCCGGTTTCGTTTCCGTCCGGGCCGCCGGGGCGCCCCGAAGATTGCTCAGCAGTCACGTGACCTCCTCCGGCCCGACCCTAATGGTCCGAGGCTTTCGCGGCGCTGCGGTCGGGCCGGGCTCAACGCCGGAGGAGGTCCTTGGCGATG
Organism: Actinomycetota bacterium; assembly: GCA_030853185.1. Taxonomy (GTDB): domain Bacteria; phylum Actinomycetota; class Acidimicrobiia; order Acidimicrobiales; family Palsa-688; genus JALZAH01. The sequence goes on from JALYVP010000380.1 coordinate 1,072, forward strand.
TGGGTGATCTGGATCTCGTCGGTACCGGCGTAGATCTGCAGCACCTTGGCGTCCCGGGCCAGTTGCTCGACGCCGAAGTCGGCCATGTAGCCGTTCCCTCCGAAGAGCTGCACGGTCTCCATGGCCACCTCGGATGCGGCGCGGGCGGAGTACAGCTTCATGGCCGAGGCCTCGGCCAGGGTCAGGCTCTGGCCGGCGATGCTCATCTCGATGTAGCGGTAGACCAGGTTGGACACGTTGAGGCGGGCCACCTCCATGCGGGCCAACTTGTCCTGGATGAGCTGGAAGCTGCCGATAGGCTCGCCGAACTGCACCCGGTCCTTGGCGTAGGTGATCGACGACTCCAGGCATGATTCGATGATCCCGAGCGCCATGGCCGCCACCCCGGCCCGCTCCTGGGCGAAGGTGGTCTTGGCGCCGGCCCGGCCTCCGCCCTCCACGTCCTCGGACTCTCCGATCAGGTGGTCCCGCCCGACGCGCGCATCGTCGAGGAACAGCTGCCCGGTGGGCGAGGAGTGCATGCCCATCTTTCGTAGAGGCTTGGACTGCTCCAGGCCCGGTGTCCCTTTCTCCAGCACGAACGACAGGACCTTGCGCTCAGCTAGGGGGTTGCCCTCGTCGAGCTTGCAGATGAACACGATGACGTCGGCGTAGGGACCGTTGGTGATGAAGGTCTTGGAGCCGTTCAGGACGTACTCGTCGCCGTCGCGCCGGGCGGTCGAACGCATGGAGCCGAACGCATCGGACCCAGAGCCGGGCTCAGTGATGGCCCAGGACCCGATGGTGGTCAGGCTGGCCAGATCTGGCACCCAGCGCCGCTTCTGGGCCAGGGTCCCCTTGGCCGAGATGGCCGCGGCCGTGAGACCGACCGAGACGCCCAGGGCGGTGACCATGCCTGGGCAATGCCGGCACAGCTCGATGGTCGGGATGAGGGTCATGGCGGGGTCCGAGCCGCCTGACGGCGTCGAGGCCCCGCTGGTGCCGGTGGTGTCGGTCCCAGCCGGGCCGGCCAACGCAGCCTCCTCCAGATCGAAGCGCCGCTCGTGGCTGGCCCGGGCGGCGGCGTCGATGCCGAAGGTGGAGAACATCTTGCGGAGCAGGTCGTAGGGCGGCAGGTCGCCGTACTCGAGCTCGGTGCGGTGGGGGACGATCTCCTTGTCGATGAACTGGCGGACGGCGTCGATCATCATCCGGTGCTCGTCGGACCACTCGAACATGGTTCCTCCTCAGGCGTCAGGCAAAAACGATACGCAGGTCTCACGACCTCTGACAACAGGCTGTCACGAGCCGGCGGGGGCCGTCCACGCGCCGGGGGCAAGACGTGGCGCCCTCTGGTATCGCCGCGGCCTCCAGACCGGACCGGCACTACCGGCTGAGGGCGGAACCGGTGCCGCCGTAGGTCTGGCGCAGCACGGTCTTCAAAACCTTGCCGGTGGCGTTGCGGGGCAGCTCGTCGATCACCTCCACCCGGGTCGGGCACTTGAAGTGGGCCAATCGCTGCCGGCAGAAGTCGATCACCGCGGTCGGGTCGTCGGGTGCCGTCTCCCACGCCACGGCGGCCACGACGGTCTCGCCCCAACGCGCGTCGGGGAGGCCGAAGACGGCCGCCTCCCGGACGCCGGGGTAGCGGAACAGGACCTGTTCGACCTCGATGGGGTAGACGTTCTCCCCGCCGCTGATGATCATGTCCTTCTTGCGGTCCACCAGGGTGATGTAGCCCTCGTCGTCGATCTGGCCCAGGTCCCCGGTGTGGAACCAGCCGCCCCGCCAGGCGTCGGCGGTGGCGTCGGGCAGCATCCAGTATCCGGGGGTGATGTTCTCACCCCGCACCGCCAACTCGCCGACCG
>JALYVP010000100.1 GCA_030853185.1 Actinomycetota bacterium
CGACGCGGAGGTACCGGTCACCCTTTCGGGCTCGGCTACCAGGGTGATCTCGGCCATCGACGTGCGCTCCTCGGAACTCCGGCTGGGGGTCGCCGGGATTTGGATCCGGGGCCCCCGAAGGACCGGATGATGCTAATGCGTCACAGGCGAGGTGACGAATCAGGTCTGGTTCTCGCCGCCGAAGATCTTCGAGACGGACTGATCCCGGAACACGGCATCGATGGCGTCGGCGAAGATCGGGGCCACGGACACCACCTCGATCTTGTCGATCTGCTTCTCGGGGGGCAGGGGAAGGGTGTCGGTGATGACGACCTTGGAGATCGGCGAGTTCTTGAGCCGGTCGACCGCCGGGCCGGAGAGCACCGCGTGGGTGCACATGGCCCACACCTCGGTGGCACCCCTCTTGATGAGCAGCTCGGCGGCGGCGCAGATGGTGCCGGCGGTGTCGATCATGTCGTCGATGAGCACGCACATCCGGCCCTCGACCTCGCCCATGACGTCGAGAGCTTCGACCTGGTTGACCGCATCTTTGGGGCGACGCTTGTAGACGCTGGCCACGTCCACCTCGTCGCCAGCGTGACGGGCCGCCTGCTCGGCCACCTTGGTCCTACCGGTGTCGGGGGCGACCATAACGAAGTCTCCGCTGGGGGCGTGACTACGGAGGTACTCGGTGAGGAGCGGGACGGCCGTGAGGTGATCGACGGGGCCGTCGAAGAAGCCCTGGATCTGACCGGAGTGGAGGTCGACGGTGATGATCCGGTCGGCCCCTGCGGTGGTGAAGAAGTCCGCTACCAACCGGGCCGTGATCGGCTCCCGGCCCTTGGACTTGCGGTCCTGGCGGGAATAGCCGTAGTAGGGACACACCGCCGTGATCCGCTTCGCCGACGCCCGCTTGGCGGTGTCGATCATGATCCACTGCTCGAGCAGGGAGTCGTTGACCGACCGGCCGGGGGTGCGGCAGTGCGACTGGATGATGAACACATCGGTCCCCCGCACCGAGTCGCCGAAGCGGGGGCGGACCTCGCCGTTGGCGAAGTCGACGAGGTTGGGCTCGCTCATCTCGAGATCCAGGTGGGCGGCGATCTCGGCCGCCAGCCCCTCGTGGGAGCGTCCACTCAGCAGCTGGAGCGTGCGTTTCGCTACCAGCTCCATCGGCTCGGATCTCTTAGCCATCACGGCGCCTCCTGTCGGCCACCAGTGAAGCATGCCCCGGTCACCTCGTTGTCCAAAACCTTGGTCCCGTCGGGGAGGTCGGCCCATGGCCCCACCCGGGCGTCGGCGCCGATCGAGGCGGCCCGGGCGACGGTGGCGGTGACCACGGCCCGCTCGCCCACGGTGCAGTCGGCCAGCTGGGTGTTCGGTCCGATCTCGGCGCCCGACGCAACCATGGTGTGGCCCTGGAGCATGGTCCCCGGGAAGAGAACGACGTCGGTGGCCAACTCGACAGTGGTGTCCAGGTAGGTCCGCTCCGGGTCGATCATCGTCACCCCCCGGCGCATCCAGCGCTCGTTGATCCGATCCCGCAACTCGGCTTCGGCTACCGCCAGCTGGGCCCGGTCGTTGACCCCGGCCGCTTCCATGGGATCGTCCACGACCATGGAGGTGACCGGGTAGCCGGCGTCGTGGAGGACGCTGATGGTGTCGGTCAGGTAGAACTCGCCCTGGGCGTTGTCCGGGTTCAGGCGGCGCAGGGCCGGGGCCAGAACCGAGCGGCGGAACACGTAGATCGAGGTGTTGATCTCGTCGACGACGAGCTCCTCCTCGGTGGCGTCGGCCTGCTCGACGATGCGCGCCACCCGACCGTCGCGACCTCGGACGATGCGCCCGTAGCCGGTGGGGTCGGCGATGCGAGCGGTGAGGACGGTGGCCGCCGCGCTGGTGGCGCGGTGGGTGCGGACCAGGGCGGCGAGGGTCGGCGCCCGCAGCAACGGAGTGTCGCCCGGGAGGACGATGATGTCGCCGCCGTCGTCCATGTCCTCGTCGTCGGGGAAGGCGGTGAGGGCGACGAGGACGGCGTCACCGGTCCCCCGCTGGATCCGCTGCTCCACGAAGTCGATGGGCAGGTCGGCTGGAGGCTGCTCACCGACCGCCCTGGTCACCCGGTCGGCGCCGTGGCCGACCACGACCACCGCTCGCTCGGGATTGATGGACGCCACCGCGTGGAGGACATGCAGGACCATGGACCGACCGCACAGCCGATGCAGCGGCTTGGGCCGCTCGGATCGCATGCGGGTTCCCTCGCCGGCGGCCAGAACCACCGCGCACAGGCCGCTGGCCCCTTCGTCTGCAGGGGACGCATCCTCGGAACGGCTCGCCATCCACCCTTTCTAGCGGTTCGCGTCGCCGGGGTGTTCCACCCTCGACCGTCCCCGCCCCGTACAGCAGTGCACGAACTCCAGCGGTTTGTGCGACGCTGGGGCACCGCAGTGGCGGGTAGTTCAATCGGCAGAACGCCTGACTTTGGATCAGGAGGTTGCAGGTTCGAGCCCTGCCCCGCCAGCCACGAGAGCCCAGTTCAGAGGGTTTTGTAAGTCGATGTCGCACCTCCCAGCTAGGGTGGTCTCACTAAAACCCAACATAAAACCCAACAAGGTTCGGTTGGGTGGGAGGTGGACCACATGGCTGGGAGCTTGCGGCCGATCAAGGGCAAGGCGGACACCTGGGAGCTGCGGGTGTACCTGGGCCGGGATGCCGACGGCCGGGTCCGGCACCGCTCGGTCAGGTTCCATGGGTCCCGCCGAGCGGCCGAGAGGAGCCTGGCCCGGCTGGTGGTCGACCAGGACGCCAAGCCCGCTCCAATTCCGGAGGAGCGGGTGCGCTGGGGTCCGGCCACGACGGTCAACGATGCCATCGCCGCCTGGAAGGACAACGGTTGGGACGACCTGTCCCCCAAGACGTCTCGCGACTATGAGGGCATCTGGCGGGTCCACCTCTTCGCAACGATCGGGCGGCGGCGGATCGCGTCGCTCGGGACCTACGACGTCGAGCGCTACTTCCGCTCGCTGAAGGCGGCCGGTCTGTCGGCGGCCAGCGTCTACCAGGTCAAGGCGGTGTTGCATAGAGCCTGTCGTCTGGCTCGCAAATGGAGCGGGGGCATGCTGCCCAACCCGGCGGCTGACGCCGACCTACCGACGTGGAGCCTCGCTGAGCGCCGTCCCCAGGTCCGAGCGCCCGAGCTCGATGAGGTTTGCCGGCTCCTGGCGGTCGCCGCCGAGGACGATGATCCCCGCTTTGCCTGCTTCCTCCGCATCCTGGCCGCCACGGGGATGCGCCGGGGTGAGGCGTGCGCCCTGCGATGGTCCGACCTGGACCTCGACCTTGGCGTGATACGGGTCGACGAGAGCGTCATCTCAGCCAAGGGCGGAGCACTGGTCAAGGGACCGAAGACCCGAGCCAGCATCCGCCGCCTGGCGGTCGACCCCGCGACCGCAGCGACGTTGCGTATGCTCCGATCCGAGCAGGATCGCCTGGCGACCGCCTGCGCTGCGGTTGTCGCCGACGACGGCTTTGTGTTCTCGTTCGTTCCCGGCGGTGCCGTCCCTCCGCATCCCGACGCCGTGACTCACGCCTTCGACCGGTTGCGGACCAGGGCCGGCTTGGCGGCCGACATCCACCTTCACTCGCTTCGACACTTCCACGCCACCGCGCTGGACCCCGTCATCTCCGAAGCCCAGAAGCAGGCTCGGCTGGGCTGGTCCACGGTGCAGATGGCCCGCCACTACACCGACGGTCTGCCCGCGGAGGACCGCCGGGCCGCCGAGCACATGGGCGGTCTCCTGGCCGCCTCACTCGACTCGACGTGCCGGGCTGAGCATCCGGGCTCGTGCACGTCGGGAAGAGGCGTGAGGCAGCCACCAGACGGCCCACAGCAGGCGTCAGACGTGGAACGACGGTCATTCTCCTGACTCGAGGAGACACTCCGGTCGAGGAGACACTCCGGTCGAGGAGACACTCCGGTGAACGGGTAGGGCGGGGCGGTCCGCTCCGCTCCCCGCCCCACCCCGCATCAGAGGAACGTCAAGCCGCGATTGAAGCTCTTCGGCCAGCAGCGTCACCCTCGTGAGGATGCTCAGGTTCAAACTCTCCCTACTACGTCAAGAGCTTGTCCGGGTGAGGCGACCTCGCGCCGCGGCAACGGTTTCAGCCGGCCGGAAAGATGACCTCTTCGACGTCATTGTTGCCGGCGATGTAGAGGTTGCCGGCAGCGTCGACGGCCGTAGCGTCCGGGGACAGGTTGGAGGTGGTCGCTGGACCCGGCGTCGGCGGCCCGTCCTTGCCGGTGCCGGCCACGATCGACAGTGTTCCCGCCGGGGTGACCTTTTCGACCACACTGTTGCCGGCGTCGGCGATGTAGAGGTTGCCGGCGGCATCGACGGCCACCCCGGCGCGTGTGCCCAGCTCGGAGCTGGTAGCCGGGCCCGGCGTCGGCGGCCCGGGTTGGCCGGTGCCGGCCACGATCGACAGGATTCCCGCCGGAGTGACCTTCTCCACCACACTGTTGCCGGTGTCGGCGATGTAGAGGTTGCCGGCAGTGTCGACGGCCACCCCGTGCAGATAACCAAGTTCGGAACTGGTGGCCGGGCCGGGTGTCGGCGGCCCGGGCTTGCCGTTGCCGGCGAACACAGACAGGATCCCCCCCGACGTCACCTTCTCCACCACACCGTTGTCGGCGATGTAGAGATTGCCGGCGGCGTCGACGGCCACCCCCTGGGGATAGCCCAGTTCGGAACTGGTGGCCGGGCCGGGTGTCGGCGGCCCGGACTTGCCGGCGCTGCCGGCCACGATCGACAGAATACCGGCAGGCGTCACCTTCTCCACCACCTCGTTTGCGCTGTCGGCGATGTAGAGGTCGCCGGCGGCATCGACGGCCACCCCGAATGACTGACTCCCGCCTGGGCCGCCCAGCTCGGAGAAGGTAGCTGGGCCCGGCGTCGGCGGCCCATAGTTGCCGACGATTCCGGCCACGATCGAGAGGATCCCGCTCGGGGTCACCTTCTCCACCGCATGGTTGGTCTCATCGGCGATGTAGAGGTTGCCGGCGGTGTCGACGGCCACACCAGCAGCGGTGCCGAGTGAGCTTTTGGCAGCTGGGCCCGGGATCGGCGGCCCGGAGGTGGCCCCCGTCCCGGCCACGATCGAGAGGGTCCCCCCCGACGTCACCCTCTCCACCACGTCGTTGGATGTGTCGGCGATGAAGAGGTCGCCGGCGCCATCAACAGCCACTCCGGCCGGTGTGCCCAACTCGGAGCTGGTAGCCGGGCCCGGCGTGGGCGGCCCGGACTTGCCGACGGTGCCGGCCACGATCGACAGGATCCCCCCCGGCGTCACCTTCTCCACAGCGCTGCCACTTCCGTCATAGGTCGTGTCCGCGATGTAGAGGTTGCCGGCGGCGTCAAGAGCCACTGCGTCCGGGCCGTACAGGTCGGAGGCGACGGCCGGGCCCGGCGTCGGCGGACCTGACGGACCGGCGCCGGCGACGATCGACCGGCTCCCACCCGGTGTCACCTTCACAACATCGCTGTTAGGGTTGCCGCTGCTGCTGGCGATGTAGACGTTGCCGGCAGCGTCGACAGCTATCCCCCCTACGGGTTGGGGACCCTCTCCGACCTGGCTTGTGCCCGGCACGCTCGACAGGGTTCCGCCTGGGGTCACCTTCACGACCTCATAGCCGAAGAATTCGAGTACCCCGTCGTAGTGGTCGATGATGTAGAGGTTGCCGGCCGCATCGACAGCCACCGCACCCGGGCCCAGTTCGGAACTGGTGGCCGGACCCGGCGTCGGCGGCGCTCCGTAGGTGCCGGAGCCGGCGACGATCGAGAGGATTCCCGCCGGGGTGACCTTCTCCACCACACTGTTGCCGGCGTCGGCGATGTAGAGGTTGCCGGCAGTGTCGACGGCCACTTCGCCCGGACCATCGAACCCGCGCAGCTCCGAGGCGGTGGCTGGGCCGGGCGTCGGCGGCCCGGACATGCCGACGATCCCGGCCACGATTGATAGGATTCCGTCCGGCGTCACCTTCTCCACCACCTGGTTGGTCTCATCGGCGATGAAGAGGTTGCCGGCGGTGTCAACGGCAACCGCGCCCGGGTAGACGGGGGTCGTGGTCGCGGGGCCGGGGGCCAAGGCCCTGTTGCGCCCGGCGATGATCGACAGCTGCGCCGGTGACATCGGCGCCGGTCTGACGGTGATGCCGAAGCTCGCGGTGGTGGACGCAGCGGTCGAGTCGGTGACGGTGACGGCCACGCCGCTGTGGCCGGTCGCGGTGGGGGTGCCCGAGATGACCCCGGTGTCGGAGAGGGTGAGCCCCGGGGGCAGGGCCGACCCGCCCGCGACGGACCATGTGTACGGCGCGGTGCCGCCGGTGGCGGCCAGCGTGGTCGGCGGGTACGCCTGGCCGACGGTGCCCTCGGGGAGGCTGGTGGTGGTGACCGCCAGTGGGGCGGGGGCGGCGGTGAAGTAGCCGAAGGCGTCGACGACGAGTTGGGTTTGGCCGGTGTGGTTGTAGACGCTGACGGTCCCGGCAGGGTTGAGGGCGGCGATGTCGGCGTTGGCCCGGGTCTCGGGCACAGACGAGAAGTTGACATCGGAGGTGGTGGCCGGCGGGCTGATCGGCTCGGGGGTGACGGTCAAATAGCCGGGGGCGGTGTCGGCCGCCTCGGTCACGTTGAGCGCCGCCGCCGTGGGACTGCCATTGGCCACCGGAGGGATCCCGCTGCCACCGGCAACAGCCACCGTGGTGGTGGCGTTTGGGTCCACTCCGTTGGAGTTGGTGCGGGTGTTGGTCACCCGCTGAGGGGTGACGGGGGTAAACAACGACCCCGCCGTCGGCGAGCCGGTCGAGTCGGAGAACGAGCCGACCACATCGACGACCACATCGACGCTGCCGGCATAATTGAACACGTTGATCGACCCGTCACCCGCCACGGCCACGATGGCCCTAGTTGAGGTGGTCTGGCCGGCCACGAAGTTCACGTTCGACGCCGTCGGCCTCGAACCGGCGCCATAGGCGGTCAGATAGCCGTCGGCGGTCGTGTCCGTCGCCGTCAACTGGACTATCGCCGCGGACGCCCCGGCCAGCCCGGTGGCCACGTTGAGCGCCCCGCCCGAGGCGACGGTGCCCTTGGTGGTGTTGGCCGCAAGCAGGCCCTCGGCGCCGCACTGGGCGGCGCTGAGCCCCCCGGCGGGAGGAGTGGTCGCGCAGCGGGTGTCAGCCACTCGGGCCGGCCCTGCGGGGCGGTAGTGGCCGGCGCCTGACGTGGTCGCCCCGGTCGGGTCGAAGTAGCCCTCAAGGTCGACGACCACGTCCACTGTGCCCGTCGAGCCGTTGGCCACGGTCACGGCGCTGCCGCCGATCTTCGAGATCACCAGGTTGGGTACCACGCAGTCAGGTGCGCTGCAGTTGGGGGGGCCGGCCACATAGTTGAGCACCGAGGTCGGCGAGGCGGGAGCCGGGCCGGTGGGATACGCCGAGAGGTAGCCGGAGGCTGTGCCATCTACCGCAGTGACCGACAGGGCCACAGCGGTGGCCGACGGCGGTACCGAAGACGCCAGCGGAACCGTCACTGTGCCCCTCGGGCCCACTGGCGCGCCTGAGCGGGTGTCGGTGAGCCGAGTGGGGGTCAACGCCACGAAGGCACCGCCGCCGGTCGCTGCCGCCGTCGCCGGCCTGGCGAGGGCCGCGTAGACCGTGCCCGCTGGCACCATCGACAACACTGCGCCCACCATGGCCACCACGATCCCCGCAGCCGAGAGGCGCTCCCCGACCTTGCACGAAAAGCTCATTGCCCCAACCACCCTCTCGCACACCAATTGGGCGTCGCAAGAACCCCGTCTGGGCGTACGGCCCTCGGAGACTAGCACTTCGAGATCACCTCGTATCGCGACTTGAGATCGAGTACGAAAACCGCCCGGCGACAGAACCGCGTCAAGCGATTTGGAGCCTGGCTGGCACCCGCCCCATCCGGATCGACGACCCATGCCGTACCTGCCGAGGCGGACGCCTCATCCTCACCGTCGAAGCCAAGGGTCCGGCTCCTCAATCCTCGTGGTATTCGACGATAGTGGCATCCAGAGGTAGGGAAGGCTCGTGACTGCCGACCGGTGAGGCCGGTGGAGTGGCCCTGTCCACGTGACGACCGCCGTGACCGCTGGTCCCTGAGCGGTCGTCGGATCGTTGGAGCAGCCCGTGCTCACCCAATGAGTACGAACAGCCGAAGAGTTCGATGGACTGTCGTCCCCGGGCCGGACGGCTTCGATGGCGACCAGAGCAGCGACAGTTGCCAAAGGCGCCGAATGGAAGCCGTCAACGCCGATCCTGCAAGTCGCCTCCGTCCGCCCAACTAACGGCGATCGGTGGGATCCATGTGATCCGGGGCGGCGCCATTGATTTGCGGGAGGGGCTGGCGAATCGCCCCTCCCTGGCGCCCTCCGGTGCGGGTCAAGGCTGGGCACCGCTCGGGGCATTGACAGGAGAGAACCCTATGCGAGAATAGGGCCTGCTGACGGCGCCTCGGGGCGGAGATCGGTGGTGGGCCTGAGCGAGACACCATGACGAGGAAGCCCGTCTGCAACGAGCGGCCAACTTCGCTCGCCGGGCAAGGTCCCAGCGGCTTCTGCCAAGTGGTGGTGGGCGATTGGGCGGCAGGTTTCCAAGGCCCTCGGACTGAGCACCGAAGTGGCGGCGAAACCCAACATCTGACCCAACAAACCCATCTCATGGTGTCGCAGCACGTCCCACGTCGAGACCAACAACTGCACGTATGCCCCCGCTGACCAGCCAGAATGCGACGGCATCGAACGAGGTGGGACCGGGCCGAACGAATCGGCACCGACTACGGATCAAAGCGCACGCCGGACACCCACCCACCATGCTGAGGTTCCGTGGACTGGAGCAGTCAGCTCATCCGACGGTGATGGCCCCGTTGGTGAAGCTGAAGGAGATGTAGCCGTGCTCGAAGTTGCTTTGGCGGCCGGCCGGGCCTACCTGGAACTCGTCAGAGATGGGAAATCCCAGGAATGATGCCGTGCCGCCCAGCGACAGGTATCGGTTCAAGATGGCACCTTGGACCTCGAAGGCGCCCAAGGCGGGGGACCAGTCGATGACTCCACCTTGGAAGCTGTTGAATCGGCCGCCGGGCGCCCTTGTTGGCTGTTCGTCGCTGATCGGGTATCCGAGGATCCCGGCTGGTCCGCCCAACGCCAGGTAGTGACTGAGGATGACGCCGTGGACCTCGTAGGCGCCGGTGGCCGGCGACCAGTAGGTGATGCCGCCTTGGAAGTCACTGAGGCGACCCCCGGCGCTGGGCGACTCATCCGACGTCGGGTACCCAAGGATCCCGGCCGGTCCGCCCAACGCCAGGTAGTGGCCGAGGATGGCGCCGTGGACCTCATGGGCGCCGGTGGCCGGTGACCAGTAGATGGTGCCGCCTTGGTAGGCCTGCGAATGCCCGGCGCCGACCGTCTGTTCGGGTCCGGTCGCTGCGCCGAGGAACGACGAAGCCCCACCCAGGGTCTGGTAGCGGTCGGCGACGGGGTCGCCGCTCAACAGCAGGGGGTCGACGCTCTGGGACATGGCCTGGTAGCCGGCGTCGTTGAGGTGGAGGTGGTCGCCTTCGTCGTAGCTGGGGCGGATCCTGGCTGGGTCTGTGGGATCGGCGACGGCCCCGGCGAAGTCGCTGGTGGCGTCGAAGGCGCCGCTGGTCAAGATCCACCCGTTGACCTGTTGGCGGATCGTCTCACCCGAAGGGGTGTAGTAGTAGGCGCCTTGGTCGGGGGTGATGGTCCCGCCGATGATGGTCAGCCCGGCGCCGTGGGCGCGGGCGATGAGTTGCTGGTAGCCGGCGATCATGGCGGCTGCGGTGATCGCCTGACCGTTAGCTCCGATCTTGTCGCCGATGTCGTTGTTGCCGAGCGAGGACACGATGACCGTCCGGGCCCCGCTCTGGCCCAGGGCGTCGCGAGCGAAGCGGTCCTCGCCGCTCTGACCGGCGGTCCCCCCGCCGCTGAGGAGACGGTTGCTGGAGATGCCCTCGTTGAGGACCGACGGCGCCGCGGTCGGGTCGGAGGCGTCGAGGCGCCCGTTGAGGTCATCGATCCAGCGTCGGTTGGCGGCGAAGGTTGATCCGAGCCCGTCGGTGGACGACGCGCCCAGGGCCACGGCAGCCACATTGGTGGCCCGCGCAAGGGTGTCGATGCCGCTGAGGAAGTACCAGGAGCTGGCGGTGGCCTTGTAAGGCATCGTGTTGTCCGCGGTGTGTTCGCCGGCCGCGATGTAGGTGGTCGTCAGGGCCAGCGGGTGCCAGGTGGCGGGCCCGGTCGGGGCGGCGAAGTAGAGACTGACCGCTACGTCGCTGCCAGCGCTGGTCTGCAGGCCGACCGGGTCACTGAAGACGAAAGCGCCCGGCGGGATCACAAACGAAGCCGACCCGCCGACCGTGAGCATGTGATTGCTCCCGGGCACGACGCTGTTCCCGGATTGGCCTATCCCCACCTCCGCCGCCGCCACTGAGAGAGGTTGTGTGCCGAACACGTTGGTGAGCCGCACCCGCAGTTGACTGCCGCCGATACTTGTTCGAACGACCTCACGAACCGTTTGATCCGCGAATCCAATGGCCGAGGGTCCGGTGACGTCAGGCTGGACCTCAGCAGCGCTCCACGTCCCGACCCAATGGACGCCAGGGATCCCCGCAGCTGCCGGCCCGGCGGCGCCGACCAGGTGACCGGCGGACGCCAAGGCGAACACGAAGCCGATCGCCAACGAGCGACGCCAGGGGACGGTCATCATGTTGAGCCTCTCATTTCACCGCTCTACAGGCACACGCCATGCCCGCCCTGAGCTAAGAGGTCGGATAGGCCATGGCCTGCTATGACCGTAGCCGTTTCGTCACGGCATCGACCGCTTCTCAAGCTCCCAGTGCCTCGAGTCGGGAAACGAGTCGAAAGCCCTCACCGCCGCAGATCAGAACCCCCCCCGATCGTCCCAACACCTGCCCCAACAAACCTGTCCCGACGCATCCCTCCGGTCCCGGCGAGTTGGGTGGCGCTGCTCGGGGCACCGACAGGATCGACCTGTGCGAGAGTTGGCCTGTTGG
>JALYVP010000101.1 GCA_030853185.1 Actinomycetota bacterium
CCCCGGAGTGACACCGGCGACCGGTAGAGTTGGCGCTGAGGTCCTGATCGCCCGTTGGCCGGTCAGTGTCACCCCGTGGCCCCTTAGGCGCCGCGGCGGGCTCCGGTCACCAAGTCACCGGCAGCAAGCGCACCCCGCCCACCGGGCGCCGATGGTGCCCGCTGACGAATGGACCTTTAACGATGCGATACGTCAACGGCACTTTGGTGCCCGACAGCACCCCGCCCGCCCCTGACGCCCCGACCATCAAGCCCGAGGCGTTGGGCCAGCTCGGCATGAGCGGCGTGCTCACCGAGGGCCAGGCGAACGAACTCGCCGACCTTGGGCTGTGCGACAACAACGTGCTGGCCAACCATCTCGACGTGCTCGTGGCGGCCGCGTCCAAGGTCGATGTCGCCGCGCCCACCAGTGAGGACATGGTCTTGCTGGCCGGAATCTCGGCGGTGGTCCCCATCCTCAAAGCCGAGCTGGGCTCGCGGGGGAGTGCCGTGGAACGCCAGGCGTCCAACGCCGCCATGCTGCTTACCGCGCTGGTCGCCGATGCCACGACGGCCAGGAAGAGCGCCGCCCGCCTGCCCCGAATCTCTCAGCTGGCCCGTACGGCGCCGGGCAGGGTCCGGCCGGTCACGGCCACAGCCGGCCGTCCCATGGTGCTCACCGCGGCCGGTGAGCCTTCGACCGCCGACCTGGTGGCCACGTTCGGTACCGCACTTCGCCGCTCGTGGGAAGGTGCCCGCAAGGGACCATCGAAAGGGTCCGGCCGCATCCTGCTAGCCAGCTTGCAGCCCAGCTATCCCGAGGCCCGCCGGCTTACCGACGACGTCGAGACGAACCACCGCCTCATCGAAGCGGTGACCAGCCCGGCCGCCCTGCAGGCGTCAGGTGGCATCTGCTCACCAGTCCCGGCCGACTACACCGTCAATCAGGTATCGGACGCTGCACGGCCCGTCAAGGGCGCCATGGTCCAGTTCATGGCCAATCACGGCGGCGTGCGATACACCCTGCCGCACACCCTCGCGGCGGTCACCGCCGACGGCCCCTCAGTCGTTTGGACTGCGGCGAACGACGCCAACCCGACCAACCCGACCACCAAGCCGCACGCCACGTTCCTGTGCCAGCCGCCCCTCGAAACGCTGGTCGACGCGGTGACGTCCATCACCCGGTTCGGCAACTTCCAGGCCCGGTTCTTCCCCGAGCAGATTGCCGCGTATCTCGAAACGGTCCTGGCCGTTCATGCCCGCCTGGCCGAAGGGAACCTGCTCGCACAGCTCTCAGCGGGCTCCACTCAGGTGTTCGCCGGGTCCTACGAGCTCGGCGCCGCCCGAGACCTGCTGGCGTTCATAGACCGGGCCGCCGCCGCCGCCATGCGCTACCGGCATCGGATGGCCCCCGAGTCACCGCTGCGCTTGGTCATCCCCGAATGGCTCGAGGACATGCTCCGGGCCGACCTTGTCCGCCAGCTGCCCGGAGATAGCGGGACCGGCTTGGAGCGCCTGGCGACAGCGGACGCCGAGATAGCCGGGTGGTTCGCGGTCCGCAACATCAACGTGACCGACACCGCCGACAGCCCCCTCGGCGCCAACCCGCTACAAGGGTTCGGCGTTCAAGGTCCCGGCCAGCTCTCACCCTGGCCCGCCAGGATTAGTTGCTGGCTGTACCCGGAGGGCAGTTGGATGTTCGCAGACGGTGGAGAGATGAACCTGGGCATGGTCTACGACTCGACCCTGAACCGCACAAACGATTGCGAGATGTTTTCGGAGTCCTTCGAGAAGGCCATCTTCCGCGGGGTCGAGTCCATCCAACTCAACCTGAGCCTGGCGCCCACCGGGGCCAGTGCCTCCACCGTCGCCACCTACTCAGGCGGGGTCGAGACGGTCGGCTCGTAAAAGAACCTCCTGGCCGTCACCGCCTTCATCCATGGTGGTGGCCAGGTCAGGCCCTCGGTCGTCGCATCGCCTCCTGGGGCGGCGGCCGAGAGATGGCACGACCTGGTGGTGGCCGGGGCCAGGCGTGCACCAAACGAAAGCGCCCGCCGGCGGGCGCTTTGGGAGCGTTCAGCGCCTCTCGGCGTCTTCTGCGTTTGGCACATCCGGTGGCCTGTTGGCGTCGAGCATGGCCCGTATCTGCGCTCGGCGCAGCATGGCTGCCTGGACTGCGTCGACCATGGCCGGGTCGGGAGGACCGTTCGGCGGCCTGTTCGCTGCGGCTGCGGCTAGCTCCGGGCCACGGTCGGTGTCGATGGGCACGGCTCAACGCTATCGGGCGGGGGCCCCGCCGGGTGTTGGCGAAACATAGCTATGGGTTCGGGACAATGTTCGGATGCGGTCCCGGCATGTCCCTCCACCGGGGATCGTCGGGTTTCCACTGCTTTCGTTCTCGCGGCGACCGGCCGGCGGACAGGTCGCCCATCCGGGCGTCGCGGCCACGTGCCACAGTGCTCGTTGCCGGCCGCCAACGAGATAGCCATATCTCTAGCTCGTCGAGGTTGGCCCGGCGCAACACCGCGGCGCCGCGTCTGTCGATGACCCGATAGGGGGACTCGAAGTCTCGGCGCTGATCCTTTTTGACCAGCAGGGCGTGGTCTCTCGCGGCCCGACGGGCCTTCTTCTCACGCCCCTCCACGGTGGTGGGAGTCATGCCGCAAAGCGTACGGACGTTGGGGGCAACACGGGGGCAACAATAGCCGGACCGAACAGACCCGACCGGGGCCGAGACGGGCCGACCCGACCGGCGAGAAGCCGCAGGTCAGAGCCCTTCCCGGCCGACTAGAGTCGACTCGGGCCGAACTGAAAATCGGTCTGGGGGTCAAGAGGTCCCGAGTTCAAATCTCGGCAGCCCGACCACGAAGGCGCAAGGGGCTCCTCTGGCAGCGTTGTCGATGGCGTAGACGAACGGCGGGGGTGCCGCCGTTTGAGTCAGTGGTGGCCTCCGAGGGCGGCGGCGAGCTGGTCGCGCCGGCTCACGCCGAGCTCTCGATAGATGTGGCCAGTGCCATTCCACGGTCTTGGTGTTGATGTACAGGCGCTGAGCGATGTGGGAATTGCTGAGCCCCTGGATGGCGAGGGTCGCCACACGGTGCTGGGCCGGCGTGAGCGAGGCGCCGAGGGTGGGCGTGGGCCGGGTACGGCGGCGACGTCCGCCGGCGATGTGCAGCTCGGCTTCGGCCTGGGTCCGGATGGGTTTGGCCCCGGCGGCGTCAGCCAGGTCCAGCGCCTTGCCCAACGGCTCTCGGGCCTCGGTCGGGCGACCCAGGCGGCGTAGGGTCATCCCGAGGGCGTTGAGCGCTCGGGCGTAGGTAAGGGGGGCGAGGGAGGAGCGGGCTACGACGACGGCCTCCTCGAGGAAGGGGAGGGCCTCGGCTCCGCCGGTCACCACCGCGACGACCCGAAGGGCGTCGGCGAGCGGTCGGGGTAGGGCGAGGCGGCGAGCGAGCCCAAGCTCGTGGTCGGCCAACAGCAGCGCTTCCTCCCGCCGACCGAGGCGAAGGGCGGCCGTGGCGGCCAGGGAGCGCCAGGGGAGGACCGCCGGGTTGTCAATCCGGTACAGCTCGCGGAGATGGGCGCCGGCGGCGTGCAGGTCCTCCAGGGCGGCGGCGGGGTCACCTTCGGCCAATGCCAGCGCGCCCCGGGCGGCGAGGACGAACGCCCAGTCGAGCGACGCAGGATGGACACGGGCAGCATCAGTCAGGGCCTCGCGGGAGGCGTCGAGGTCTCCGCGGTCGATATGGGTGGCGGCCAGGATGGCTCCCGTCCAGCCCGCCAGCGCCCTCCACCCGTTGCGGGCGACGGCGAGGGAGCGTTCCGCGGCCACGACGGCCTCGTCGAGCTGACCGAGACGGCGGCAGGAGGCCGCCTGCCAATGGCTGGCCGCCATCACCCCGACCGCTGTGCCCCGTCGGCGGGCGGCGTCGAGGGTGGCATTGGCGGCCTGCTGGCACCAGGCATAGTCGTCGATCCAGTAGATGCCGGCGGCGGTGAAGGCGAACGCGCTGCCGTGCTCGGCGGGATCCACCAGAGGATGGTCGGCCAGTGCCCGGGCCGCCGCCTGACGCACCTGGTGCGGAGCCTCGCCCGCGGTCGCCATCCGGCTGGCCAACCGGGCGCAAAGGGTGGGATCGGCGGGCAGCCGGCCGGCGCGGGCAGCGATGACCAGCGGTTCGAACCGGGCAAGGGCGTCGGCTCGCCGGGTCGCATCACGGCTGGCGGCGATGAGCAACACCGCGAGCAGGCCTTGGCCGGCAGGCTGGTCGGTGTCGTGGTCCAGTCCCTGCTCGGCGGCCGTGGCGGCCCCGGCGAAGTCTCCTCGCAGGATGAGCTGACGCGACAGGGCCAAGCGGACTTCGGCCCGCCTGGTCGGCTCGTCGATGACATCGAGAGCGGCGGCCAAGGCCCGATCAGAGCCGGGTTCGGCGTTGGCTGCGCCCGCCAGCGCGGCGGCCACGCGGACGGCCGCATAGTCCGCGTCGTCAGGAGGTTCGAGGATCGCCCGGGCCAGGAACTGGCTCGCTGCTTGGTACTCGCCGGCCGCGGTTGCCGTGTCGGCGGCGCGGCGAAGCGTGGCGACAACCCACCGGTCCCTCTGGGGCCGGCAGGCGAGGAGGTGAGCAGCTACCACCGCCTCCGGCGCGTCCGACCTGGCCAGCAGCTCGGCGGCCGCCCGGTGGGTCCGGGCGCGGGCGAAGGCGGGCAGATCGGCGGCGATGGCCGCACCGATCAGGGGATGGGTGAAGCGGAGCGGGTCGTCGGCGTCGACCAGGTGGGCGGCGGCAAGGGTGTCGGCCGCGTCCTCGCCGACATGGCGGTCCAACCCGGCCAGGGTGGCGGTCAGGTCCAGGGGGGAGCGGTCGCCGAGCACGGCGAGCGACTGGGCCAAACGCACGGCCGGTTCGGCGAGGCGGGCCAGCCTGATGAGGATGGAACGGCTGGCGGCCGACGGCACCATTCGGGCAATGCCAGCTGCTGTCTCGGCGGTGGCGGGGACACCCTCAGCGGCCAGCTCGTCCAACAGGGCGGCCAGGTAGAACGGGTTGCCGCCGGTGGCTTGACTGCAGGCCGTGGCGAAGACCGCCTCGGCGTCGGGGAAGGCAGCGTGGACAACCCGTTCGGTCCCCGCCTCGGTGAGATGGGACGGTCGCAGGACCTGGGCTGCCGGGTGGTCGATCAGATCGCCGAGCAGGGGGGCGGCGGAAGCCTCGTGGGACCGAAAGGCGATCACGGTGGTCGCCGACAGAGCCGGAAGGTGGGCGGACAGGCGGGCCAAGAATCGCAATGAGCCCTCGTCGGACCAGTGGGCGTCGTCGACCGTGATCATCAGCGGTCGGCGTGTCCCCTCGTCCTGGGCGCCGGCGGCCAGGCTTTCGGTCAGCCAGTAGAGGCCCTCGATGATCCCCGCAGGGTCGGTCCGGCCCCCGGCAGGTGCCGGGGTTGATGTGAAGAGGCCTCGAGCGGGCCGGGCCGCCCCGTCCAACAGGACCGCTTGGCGTTTCTTGCCGACGCCGGCCAGTACCGGCGCCAACAACTGGCGAGCCAGCCCGAACGCCACCTGGCGCTCCAGCGCGGTGCCGGTGGCTGAGAGGACCAGAGCCCCCTGTTGCTTGGCCCGGGCGACGGCGTAGCGGATCAGGCTGGACTTGCCGATGCCCGGCGGCCCCTCGATGATCACCATCGGGCCGGAGGCGTCCACGGTAGCGTCCAGGATCGTGAGCTCCCGGTCCCGTTCCACGAGCCGTTTCGACACCGCAACCATCGCTTCCAGCCTACGAGCGGCGAGAGCGGCGAGCCCGTCGAAACGCCCGACGTTTGCCCAACGGCGGGGGTGCTGACGCAAGCCGGCCCGCAGCGGTTAAGTCCGGGGGGGCATCGGTGTTAAGTCAGGGGGAGAACCCCGGGTGCCTTCGGCCGTGGCCGGCCGATACTCGTGGCGTGACTGCAACGGGTCGACCGGAGCCTCTCCGGGTCATCATCGAGGTGGATAGTCGCCCCGACCCGATCGCGGGCCGGATAGGCCCCGTCACAGGCCCGTTGCAAGCCTTCGTCGGTTGGGTGGAGTTGGTCCAGTGCGTCGGCCGGACTCTCGCCGCGATCGACGGGCCATCCCCAACCGAGCACCAAGGAGCGAACGATGCCCAGGCGGTCAAGCTTGATGGTTCATAGCAGGAGGCGGTTCCACCGGCGGGCCGCGGTGGTCGTGGCCACGCTTGGTCTGATGACCGGGACCCTAACGGCGCTCGCCCCTGCGGCCAGTGCCCGGGTGGCCGGAAGTCCGGCGCCAGCTGCGACGGCCGGGCCTGCGCCGACGCGGCCCCACATCATGCCCCGCCGGCCGGTCACCGCAGAGCGGGGGACCATCGGCCCAGCCGAGACGAAGGTTTGTGACCAGTGCGTCCCGCCGCTGGTGTACAGCGGGGGACCGGTGATGGGCACGGCGGCGACGACCGGAGAGGTCACGGTCACCCCGATCTTCTGGGCGCCAGGCGGACCTTCGGCGTTCCCCGCCGGCTACACCGCCCTGGTCGACCGATATCTGGGTGACGTGGCGGCGGCAAGTGGGGCCAGCTCCAACGTGTACTCGACCGACACCGAGTACTACCAGAGCGTGAACGGTCAGAACAGCACCATCCACTACCTCATCCACGCCGGCAGCGAGCAGGACGACACCACCGCCTACCCGGCGAGTCAGTGCAAGGTGAACCCCGGCATGCAGGCATGCATCGATGACCCTCAGCTGCAGGCCGAGCTGGGCACCTACCTGGCGGCCCACAGCCTCCCCACGGACATGGCCCACCTGTACCCAGTGTTCTTCCCGCCGAACATTGCGACCGGTGACGGCAGCGGGGGCCTCTCCCTGACCACCTATTGCGGGTACCACAGCCTGTTCAATGTCGGCACCCAACCGGTCGTCTACGCCAACGAGCCGTACCTCCCTGACGGGTGCGGCGCCAGCCAGTCACCCAACAACAGCCTTCCGGCCGACGCCGGCGTCGACACCTTGAGCCACGAGATCAACGAGTCGATCACCGACCCGAACCCGAACAGCGGGTGGGCCGACAGCGCCGGCAACGAGAACGGCGACCAGTGCAGCAGCGACTTCGGCGACGTCCTCGGGTCGACCGATCCGGCCCACGCATCGACGACCGGCTACAACCAGGTCATCAACGGCGACAAGTACTACACCCAAGAAGAGTTCTCCAACACCGACTTCGCTTCGGGTCCCAACCGGGGGTGCGTGCAGAGCGAATCGGCCGTCGGGGGGGTGCCGACGCCCAAGAACACGGTCACGGTCACGGCCAACCCGGCCAGCTTGCCCGCTGACCCTTCTGCCAGCTCCGCGGTCACCGTCAAGGTCACCGATGCCACTGGCAACCCTGTCGCCGGGGACCTCATCAACCTGAGCGTGGGAACCGCGGGCCAGACCGGCGCCGTCTGCGGCGAGCTGCAAATCCAAAGCGCGACGACCGACGCCAGCGGCCAGGTGACCGACACCTACGGGGCGTCCGCTGACAACGTGACCTGCAATGTGGGAGCCACCGAGGTGGCAACCGGCCAGGCGGGCAAGGCCGTCATCACCCAGGGCGCCGGTAGCCCACCGCCCACCGGTCAGGCCTATCATGCCCTCTCGCCGACCCGTCTGGCCGACACCCGGCCCGGTAACCTGGCCCAGGGCTCAGGCACGCCGGTGACCTTCGGCCAGTCGCTGAACGTGGTCCTGCCCTCGTCGGTGCCCGCCGGGGCGACTGCCGTCGTGTCGGTCACCGCCCTCGACGCCACCGCCGGCGGATACCTCACCGTGTACCCGACCGGGGGCATGGTGCCCGGTGCATCCAGTCTCGACTACGTTGCCGGGTCTCCTGGCTGCAACGTGGCGGACTGCTTCGTCCCCAACCTGGTGACCGTCCCCGTCGGAGCAGGCGGGCAGATCTCCGTCTTCAACGGTCCGGGCCTCCGAGCAGGATCGACCGACGTGATCGTCGACCTCCAAGGCTACTACAGCGCCGCCGACCGGTCGTCGGGAGCGGGCCACTACGACGCCCTCACTCCCGCCCGACTGGCTGACAGCCGCTGTTCGTCAGCCCCGGCTCCCACCTTCTGTGGCGGAGAGCAGCTGCCCACCGCCAATGCCGCGGTGGCCGCCCCCGGCGGCCACAGCGGGATCTCGGTCGCCGTCGCCGGCCAGGACCGCGTCGCTACCAGCGCCAGCGCCGTCGTGGCCAACGTCACCGTCACCGACACTCGGTCCCCCGGCTACCTGACCGCCTTCCCCGACGGGATCGATCGGCCGATGGCCTCCAACCTCAACTGGGTGGCCGGCCAGACCACCGCCAACCGGGTCATCGTTCCCGTCGGCGCCGACGGAAACGTGACCCTGTACAACGGCTCAGCCGCCCCCGCCGACGTGATCGTCGATGTGGTCGGGTACTACTCCGGCGCTGCCGGGTCGGCCACCGTCGGGTCACTGTTCAACCCCGTTGACCCGATCCGAGTCGGTGACACCCGAGCGAGCTCGGGGTTGCCAGATGCAGGCAAGACGCTGGGCGCCGGCACCAACCTGGCCACCCAGTTCACCGGTACCAACGGCATCCCCCAGGGGGCCTCGGCGGTCGTCGTGAACCTGACGGGCACCGACCCCACGGCCCCGAGCTTCTTCACCGTCAGCCCTGCGGCGACCGTCGGTCGGCCGTCCAGCTCCGACCTCAACCTGGCCACTGGGGAGACCCGCGCCAACGCGGACCTAGCCACCCTGTCTGCGGCGGGGAGCGCCAACCTGTACAACCTGGCTGGGCGTGCGGACGCCATCATGGACCTGGCCGGGTACTTCACGCCCGCCGGGTCCTAGGGGCCCACCCCAGAATGCTGCGATCACGCCGGCGGCTCAACGACGAACCGCCGGCGTGGTCGCGGGATCGGCGGACCGGTTGCCACCGCCCCGGCAACGCGTCACCGGATCTGGGCGGTGGACCCGCTCACCGGCGGCGGTGGAGAGGGGCCAGCGACAGGCGGGCGCGGGCCCGGGTCCACCAGCCGGCTTGACGCCTGATGGCCTTCTCCGCCTGGAGCGCCGCGGACCAGACGGCGTCGGCGAGGAGCGTGGATGGGGGGAACCGCCGGTCGTAGCGGGTGGCATCGACGACCGGGACCATCCACCGCACCTGGGCCAGCGGTTCACGACCAAGGTGGCGGGAAGCCCCTTCGGCAACCTCGGTGACGGTGAGCGCCGGCGTCCCGCGCAGCCCGAACTCGTTCAGGCAGTCGACGACGTGTTCCCATGCGCCGGCGATGCGCTGGGCCGGGTCAAGACCTCGGCGCCGACGGCGCCGAAACGAGGCCTTGACGCCGACGACGACGGCCGCCGCGCACAACAGTGCCCCGAGGATGCCGATCACGGCCAGGACGATGATCGGGACGGCCCCGCCGCCGGCTGAGCGGTGCGGCGGGCGGACCGGTGCGGTAGGCGGACCCTTGGCCGGAGGCCCGCTCGACGGCTGTTGCTGTTGCCGGATCGCCTGGGAGAGCGAATCAGGAGCCGGGGTGGATTGTCGGTCGCCGGCTGCGGGGTTGACCGGGAGCGGGTACCAGCCGATGCCGTTGAGGTACACCTCGGGCCACACGTCGTAGTCCCGGGTGGTGTAGGTGACGGTCGTGCCCTCCCGTCGCCCCCCGTAGTAGCCGACAGCGAGCCGGGTCCGGAACCCCACGGACCGGGCCATGATGGCGAAGGCAGCGGCGTACTGCTCGGCGCTGCCGACGTGGGTCACGTTCAGCAGCTGGTTGATCAGGTCGTAGCCGCTCCCGATCGGCGAGTGGCCCGGCGGCTGACGCGAGAAGGGTGGGCCGGTCAGGTAGTCCCTGAGCTTCTTCAAGCGGGCAAACGGGGTGGGTTGGGCGGCGGCGATCACGCTGGCGGCGAGGCCGGAGATGGACGGGGGGATCGGCGGGCCGGTGGGACCGGTCCCAGCCGGGATGGTGGCGGACAGCAGCTGATCGGTTGACGGGGAGGGGACTGCCGAGGTGACCTGGTAGGTGGGGGGCAGGCGCCGCCCGGCGGGCAGGGCGAGGACGGCGTCGGTGCCCGAAACGTCGAGGCCGCCGATCGACACCTGGGTCGGCCGCGAGGGAGCGGGCAGGTAGCCGGAGGGCAGGTGGGCGGAGGGTGGGGCGAGCCTGACGTCGGCTCGGACCTGGACGACGCCGGCGGTGACGGCGGGCCCGGCGGGCAGCTTCGTCCCGGCGCGACGGTACACGGCGGTCGAGGACCATTGGAACTCGTCGAAGCCGTCAAGGGTGGTCAATCGCCAGAAGAGGGCCTGGGGGTTGCCCGTCCCCGTCACCCGGGACGTGAACGCCTCCTGCGGCGGACCGTCGTAGGTGTAGGCATAGCTGGTGAGAGGATCAACCTGGCCCGCGGGCTGGGCCGGCGGGCTGAGCGCAGCCAGGAGATCGTAGGGGCGGCGGGTGTGGTCGCCCGGCAGCCGGCCCCCGAGCGGCACCAGCACTGCGGCCAGGACGGCCACGGTGGCGTATCCGGCCACCAGGCGGCCGACCGGCGCAACCGACGGAGCGCCGGGAGCGCCCGCCACCGTCGGCCCCGCCGTTGGGGCGCCGGCATCAGCGTCGAGCCGACGGTTCCCCCGGCGCACGACAAGGACACCGGCCATGCCCGTCACCAGGGCAGCGTCCCAGGTCGGCGGCTGTTGGCCGCCAGCGCCGGCCAGCAGGGCCGCCGTGAGGAGCAGCACCGCCGGCGCCAGCAGGACCAGACGGCGGCTGGAGCGCAGGGCCATCTCCACGGTGGCAGCGGAGCAGGCGGCCACGACCACCACCACGGTCGCCAGCTCGGGGCCGGCCGCCTGCAGAGGCACCGCGGACGTGATCAGGCGGGCCGGCCCCCCGGCCAGGCCGGCCAGGGCAGAGCGCCCGTCGCTGGCGGCGGGGAGAAGCCCAATGATCAGCAGCGTTCCGGCGGCGTCGACGGCCAGGCGCAGGAGCAGCGCACGGTAGCCGGCGGCGGCGACGATGGCGACGATCGCCGGGACGGCGGCGCCGGCGACGAGGGGGCCCACGCCACCGCCCCCGAAG
>JALYVP010000381.1 GCA_030853185.1 Actinomycetota bacterium
GTGGAGGTGGCCATGACCAGGAGCCACTCTGCAGGCGCGGCACCATCAGCGTTGAGACCAAGCACGACACCGGCAGCCAAGCCGGCGCCGAGCAGATAGCCGACCGCCACACCGCGAGCGAAGAACCGGAAGGCGTACATCGTGGCGGCCACGTAGAACGACGATGAGGCGACGATCACCGGGCTTCCCCGACCGGTGACCAACACGACGGTGCCAACGACGAGCCCCAAGATCAGCAGAGGGTGAAGCGCCTGGTCAGGTACCCGCCGGCCGAGACGCCCAACGATCACGGCCACGACGAACGCAAACGCGGCGCCTGCCGCAGCGACCCCATCCATGAAATGCGTTCCGTGGGGGACCACGATCAGCAGGCCCATCACGACCCCCGCCCCTGCAAACAGGGCCGCCAGCGAGCGGGCCGGGACCCCAGTACCGCCGCCCAGTCCCGTGGGCAACCCCAAGGACCACCTCGACCGCTGCAAGGCCGGCCGCCACCGGCTCACCGCCCGCCGATCGCCGAATCGCATGGCTACTCCCAGGTCACTCCGACCACGGACGGCAGGTGGAGTACCACAAGCACCGTACGTCCGAACCCGATGAACATTTGGTGAGAAACGGTGGTCCAACCTGACACTCGCCTATGACCGAGCTTGACACAGTTGTCGAAACCTACTGAAACCCTCCCCAAACGCTACTCGGCGCGCTTGGAGGCGTGGTGGTCTGCTTCGCGCCCGGCGATCCGGCCCAGCCGAGCGTGAACCTCGGCGGAGACGCGATCGGCGTCCACGTGGGCGATGCGCCCGTCGGCGGACACCCGGCGACCGCCGACGTAAACCTCCTTGAGGTTTCGCAGGCTGCAGGCCAGGACGTAGGTTCCATAGGGGTCCCACATGGGCCCGGTGTCCGGCGAGCGGGGATCGACCACAACGAAGTCGGCGTACTTACCGACCTCCAGGCTGCCGACACGATCGTCGACGCCCAAGACCTGCGCCGACCCCAGGGTGTGGAGCTCCAACATGTCCGCAACCGGCATCGACGCCGGATTGTGCGTGGTGGCACGCAGCAGGAAGATACCAACCCGCATGTTCTGCCAGGGGTCCGATAGGTCGCTGCACGACTGGTCGTCGAGTCCCACCCCGACGCGCATGCCGGCCGCCCTGATGGCGGGGATGTCGGCCACTCCCGACGCCAGCCGGCCGTTGGAGCTCGGCTGCCACGCCATGCCGCAGCCTGCGCCAGCCGCCTCGGCGATCATCGCCGGGGTGGGGTGAACGAAATGGCCGAAGATGAGGTCGGGGCCGAAGGCGCCGGCATCCCGGTACCACGCGAACTTGGCTCGCTGCTCGGCCAGCATCTGGGGGGCCTCCAGAAAGTGAGGCTGGTTGATGAGATCCCACCGGCGCATGGCCTGGACCTCGAGGCCGGCGGTTGCCGGCCCCTCCGCCCACTGGACGGCGCCGGAGACGGCCATGCCCAGCAGGCCATGGTGTCCCCGGTATCGCTCGGCGAAGGCCAGGGTGGCTTCGAGGCGGTTGAGGACCTCGACGGCGGTGCCTACGCCATCGTCGAGCTGGACGCTGTTGACGAAGCGTATGCCAGAGTCGACCTTGGCCGTGATCTGGGCCTCGGCCAGCTCCGCCGGGCGCAGCTGCCCTCCGAAGCCTCCGCTCAGGGCGTTTGCCGCAGAGAACACCAGCCGGCTGGCCGTGAAGTCATAGGCCGTGGTGATCCCATTGTTCAAGAAGTCGAGCGAGCCGTGCTGGGTCAGCCAGTAGATGTCGTCAGGCGTGGCGTGGCGGGTGTGTCGGGTCATGGCCTCGATCCAGTCCCACAGCGATGCGTCTGTGCCCAGACCGCGCGACCCGCTGGTGAAGAGATGGCTGTGGGCAGAGACGAACCCCGGGGCCACGAGGCGGCCGCCGGCGTCGAGCACCGCACCGCCCGACGGCGGTGGGCCGCCGGGGCCGACGCCGGTGATCCGTCCGTCGTCGCCGACGGTCATCCAGCCCTCGATCGGGGCGCGCCCCCCAGGAGCCATGGTGAGGAGAACGGCGTTGCTCACCGTCAACATCGGAGCATTCACCGGGCCGCTACGGCATCAGCGATTTGGGAGACGATGACGACCCGCATGAAGCCAGCTCCCGCATGAACACCAAGTCGGCCGTAGCCCAGAACTTGCTCTCCAGTGATGGAGCGCACTCTACCGTCGAACCGTTCGGGTGGCTACCAGTTGATAGGCCCCTGGGGCGCGATAAGGCTGCCGAGCCGGGCCGGGTGTGGCCGAAATCGGAACGTCACGGCTGGGACACGGTGCCGTAACAGGTGATCTCTAAGTTGTCGGTATGGATACATCGTTGTATGCAGGTAGCCAGAGCCGGGCGGATGTCGTCTACCGGAGGCTGAAGTCCCAATTGCTCGTCGGTGATCATCGGCTTAACCAACGGTTGGGGGAGGAGCGTTTGGCGGAGGCGATGGCTGTCTCGCGAACTCCCGTCCGTGAAGCGTTGCAGCGTTTGGCTGCTGAAGGCTTGCTCGTTCGCCATCACGAGGGTGGGTGGTGCCCGGCAACGCCCGATGTGCAGCGGGTGCGGGAGCTGTATGAGGTTCGCCAGGCGCTGGAGCTGACTGCGTTGCGGCGACCGTTCGAGCTGGCTCAGGTTCACGATCGGTCGATCCTTGAACCGCTGCGAGACGAGTGGAGGGAGCTTTCGAAGCTGGAGCCGGCGGCTGATCCCGAGTTTGTGTTGCGGGATGAGGCCTTTCATGTCTCCGTGGCTGAGTCGGCTGGCAACGCCGCACTCGCCGAGCTTCTCAACCAGGTCAATGAGAAGATACGCGTGACTCGGATGCACGACTTTATGACCTTGGACCGGGTGAGCCGTACGATCACGCAGCAC
>JALYVP010000382.1 GCA_030853185.1 Actinomycetota bacterium
TCCGGGGACCTCGGGAAGGCAGACCAGATGCCCAACAGAACCTCCCGAACTCACCCCAACCGCACCCCGTCGCTGCCAAGCTCCTCTCGGAGCATCAACGGCACCCCTACTTCAGGACTCACCTAGCCCACCCGCCGCCCGAAGCGGACTAGTTCGCCTGAGCCCCCAGAAACGGTACCGACGCGCTATAGGCCGCAATTCGTCCAGAACCTACGCTAAGGAACGCTACCGCGGTGTTTGCAGGCGGGAGCACCGTGTCCGATTGACGGGTAGGGACCCGAGCGGTTGGTGATCGCACCGACCGTTCGGGCCCCTCGGGCCCGCATCGCTCGACTCCCGTTTGTCAGTCCGGCAGCTTCCGGCCGCAGAGGGCGACAAGGGCGCTGATGGCCATCAGCACGGCCAGGACGACGAGGCTGGTGTAGAGGGGACCGAGCCGGGCAGCCGGCGCCTCGGTCAGGTACAGCCCGCCGAGGGTGGCCACGCCGAGGGCCAGTGACGTCTGTTGCATGGTGGTGAGCACGCCGCTGCCCACCCCGGCCAGGGGACCGGGCACCTCGGAGTCCGCAGAACCGGGTCAGGACGTTGATCAACGAGCGGGTCGGGCCCCTCCGCCTCGACCACACCAGCCTGTGGTTCGGCCCCAACCTGGGTGTCCGGATGGTCACCTACACCCCGGCAGACGCCGAGACCGAATCCCGCCTCGACGCCCTCCACGCCGCTCGTTCCATCTGAGCGGATCTGGGCCGAGTCGGCGCCCGTTACCCTGAGGCTGATGGTCGACGGCCCGCTCTACGACGTCGCCGTCGTCGGGTTTGGGCCCGTGGGCAACGCCGTCGCCGTCCTGTTGGCCCAGCAGGGTCGCCGGGTCGTTGTGCTCGAACGACGGCTCCATCCCTACCGGTTGCCCCGCGCCGTGCACTTCGATCACGAGGCGGCCCGCATCCTGCAGGCCTGCGGTCTCGGCGCCGACCTGGCATCCATCAGTGAGCCGGCTGATGTCTACGAGTGGCGCAACGGGCAGGGCGAGACCCTGCTCCGCTTCGGGCGGTCCGGTCCCGGGTTCTCCGGATGGCCCCAGTCGTCGATGGTTCATCAGCCCGCCCTCGACAGGCTGCTCGAGGCGCGGGCGGCGGCATGCCCGACCCTCGAGCTGCGCCCGGGCGCGGAGGTCACCGGGCTGGACCAGGACGGCGGGTCGGTCACCATCCACTCCCGGAACGGGGATGGCGGGGCGGCCCAGGTCCGGGCCCGCTACGCCGTCGGCTGCGACGGTGCGGGGAGCACCGTCCGCGCCCTCACGGGCACGCCGGTCTGCGACCTCGGGTTCTCCTACGACTGGCTGATCGTCGATGTCGTCCTCCACGACGACCGGGTCTTCGATCCCATCAATGTGCAGATCTGCGATCCGGACCGGCCCTCCACCGCGGTCTCAGGCGGGCCGGGGCGGCGGCGATGGGAGTTCATGCGCCTCCCCCACGAGCTCGTCGACGACATCACCGGCGAGGCCGCCGCCTGGCGTCTCCTGGCGCCATGGAACGTGACCCCGGAGAACGCCACGCTCGAACGCCACGCCGTGTACACGTTCCACGCCCGCTACGCCGAGCGGTGGCGCACCGACCGGGTCCTCCTGGCCGGCGACGCCGCCCACCAGATGCCACCGTTCGCCGGCCAGGGCCTGTGTTCGGGACTGGGCGACGCCGCCAACCTGGCGTGGAAGCTGAACCTGGTCGTCGAAGGGCGAGGCGCCGCCGCCCTGCTCGACACCTACCAGAGCGAACGCCTCCCCCACGTGCGCACGCTAATCGACTTCTCGGTGGAGCTGGGCAACGTCATCTGCATCCCCGACGCCGAGGGCGCCGCCCTGCGGGACGCAGCCATGACCGCCGCCTTTGACCCCGCGGTCCTCACCCCGACACCCGAGCTCCCCAGCCTCACCGACGGCCTGGTCCACCCCGGCTCACCCCATGCCGGTCAGGCCTTCATCCAGGGCCACGTGACGACCGAGGGGGGCCGGTGCCGCTTCGACGACGCCGTCGGGGCCGGCTGGCGGCTCGTGGCCCGGGCCGGAACGGACGTCGACCTCGGCGATGACCTGGCCGCGTGGTTCGGGTCGCTCGGGGGCCGGGTGGTCACAGTCGGCCCCCGAGGCGACGTGGGCGAGGTGGAGGATCCCGAAGGCACCTATGGGGCGTGGTTCACCGATCACGACGTGGTCGCCGCCCTTCAGCGACCGGACTTCCATCTCTACGGCACGACGAGCGAGGCCGACGATGGCGGTGTCGCTTGGCTCGTGGCCCACCTCCGGGCCGATCTCACCGACCGATCCTGATCGATGGCCCGATCACCTGGGGGCGTCGATGGCGACCGGCTCTCGGTGCGCCCGCTGGTGATCGGCGTCCCGGGGTGTCGTCCCCGGGGTGTCGTCAGCACGACGGTCGTGCGCTCGTCGATCTCCGTGGCGGTGACAAGCCCGGTCCGGCCCAGCACCTCCTCCAACGCCTCCAGCCACCTTTTTCCTACTCCGAGTGGAAGACCGGCTCGTTGTCTTCGACGACGACGGGACCCATCCCGTCGTTCCCCCCGAGGTCATGGACACCGTTCATGCGTGGGCTCCTTCCTCAGTGCGCGGCATTCCTCAGTGCGCGGCGCTGGCGGTGACGTCCCGGGCGGGCGGCGACGGAAAACCCCCGACGAGTTGCTCGAAGGCGTGGGCGACGCGCAGGCAGGTGGCGTCGTCGAAGTGCTTGCCGACGATCATGAGGCCCGCCGGCAGGCCGTCCACCAACCCGGCCGGGACGCTCGTCGCCGGATGGCCGCTGACATCGAAGGGGGCGGTGTTGACGATCATCTCCAAGGCCCGACCGATGGAGACCTCCAGGGGATCCG
>JALYVP010000383.1 GCA_030853185.1 Actinomycetota bacterium
CGACCGCCACGACACCCGCGAAGCGGACCGCTGGGAACGCCAAGTGAGCCTGGCCCGCATCGAGCTCTGCAGACGCCTGGGCGACGACCGGCTCGTCGAAACCTGGACCGCATGGCACCACGACCGCTGGCCCCACGACAACCAAGCAGGTGAACAGTGAGCACGCTCCTCGACGCGCAGCGACCCAAGGTCATGACCGTGACTGAGGCTCGTCGTTCCGCCCTGGCAGAGCTGCTCGGACGTGACCGATACGACGCGAACGGAGAGCCGTGAGCACCATTGAATGGACAGAGCGAACGTGGAACCCGACCGTCGGATGCTCCAAGGTGTCGCCTGGCTGCGACCACTGCTACGCCGTCACGGTCGCACAACGCCAGATCCAGCCTGCCCACCGAGGACTGACCGCCGCCGGGGAATGGACCGGCGAGGTCCGACTCCTGGCCGACCGGCTCGAGGCGCCGCTTCAGCGTAAGCAGCCGACCGGTACTTCGTCGACTCTATGAGCGACCTGTTTCACCCGGCCGTACCCGACGAGTTCATCGCCCGAGTGTTCGGGATCATGGCCGCCGCCGGCCAGCACACCTTCCAAGTGCTCACCAAACGCCCGCAACGCATGGCGAGCGTGCTACGCAAATCCACGTCCGCGATGGACCGCTATGGCTGGTGGGCGACATTCTTTACGACTCGGAATGAGGCATGGTGCGACCCCGATGGGTGGTCGACGCCGTGGCCGCTCCCGAACGTGTGGCTCGGCGTGAGCATCGAATCTCCGACCTACGACTGGCGTGCCCGGCACCTCCTCAACACCCCCGCCGCGGTCCGATTCGTATCGGCCGAGCCGCTCCTCGGGCCGCTCGATCTGGCCCCGTACCTCGGCAGCCTCAAGCACGACTGGCATCTGACTGACGGCCGGTGGCATGACGACTGCTCGCATTGCCTACGCCGCCGAGCTCACGGCGGCCAACCGCCTTCTCTCGACTGGGTGATCGTCGGCGGAGAGTCGGGGCCCGGGGCTCGGCCGATCGATGCCCGGTGGGTACGTGACATCCGAGACCGCTGTCAGACCGCCAGCGTGGCGTTCTTCTTCAAGCAGTGGGGCGGTCGGTCCGCCCGGGCCAATGGCCGGACCCTCGATGGGCGGACATGGGACGAGTACCCCGCCGGGGTGGCGGCGTGACCGCGGCCAGGCCTGCATGCTCGCTGCAGCTGGTCCCGGTCACCCTCGCCGAAGCCAAACGGTTCGTGGGTTGTCATCACCGCCACGCCCTGCCTCCCGTCACCTGGCGGTTCGGTGTCGGTGTCGACTCCGACGGCGGGCTTGCTGGGGTGGGGATGGCCGGCAACCCGACGGCGCGCAAACTCGCCCAGGCCGACCCCTACCCGATCGAGATCGTCCGGGTCACCGTCGTCGACGCCGCCAACGCGTGCTCGATGCTTTACGCCGCCCTGTGCCGTGCCGCCAGGGCGCTCGGCTACCGCCGAGCCATCACCTACACCCTCGCCACCGAACCGGGCACGTCTCTGCGGGCGGCCGGGTTCACCCTGGCCGCCGAGCTGCCCACCTCCCGCGGCTGGGACCAGCCGTCGAGGCACCGCTACCAGTGCGACCTGTTCGGCAACGCACGAACCCCTGAGGGGCCAAAACGGCGCTGGGAGCGGAGGCTGAGCGCATGAGCGGCCAGCGGATCCAACTTCGTCGCAGCAACGGGTGGCGCAAGCCGGCCGGTGCCATCGTCGTTGCCCGCCCGACCCGGTGGGGAAACCCCTATGTGGTCGGGACGGGACCGATCAGCTATGGGGGTCCCAGCTGCGGGCCGGCGGCGGGCTTCTACTCTCCGGGCGACCAACGGTGGTGTGATCTCCCCGGCGATGGGGGAGGGCTCACCGCCGACCAGGCCGTCCTGCTGTATCGCCGTGACCTCACCGGCTCTCTGCGCAACGCCGGTTCGGAGTACGACGAGCTGCGCCAGGCCCTCGAGGAGCTCCGCGGCCACGACCTGGCCTGCTGGTGCCCTCCCGGCCGGCCGTGCCACGCCGACGTCCTCCTCGAGATCGCCAACCGATGACCGACCCCCGCATCCCCTTCGACACTGAGCCGGACTGGGACACCGACGCCGACAGTCTGTGCCCCACATTCGGGTGCTGCCCGACCCGACCACACCGTTCGTCGCCGGGCTCCTCGTGTGGGCGGCTATAGCGGCCGGGACCGTTGGCGCGGTGGTCGGGGCCGTCCAGCGGCACGGGAGGTGGAGGACGTGATGGGGACGACGACGAACAAGGAGGCGCAACGTGAACAGGCGAACTATCAGACTCACCCCCATCCCGGTCGACGCCCTGGACATGGGCCGAGCGGAGGGCATCGAGATCGCCAATCGATGACCGACCTGGCCCGGGCCGCGGTCGAGACGGTCACCCTCCAACAGCGCGCAGCTGCCTGGCACCGCCAGGTTGCGCCGAGATCGAGCGCCGTGCTGGTTGCCCTCAAGGGCTGTGAGGAGGTCGGCGAGGTCGCCCGAGCGTTCCACGGGCGGGGCAGCGTCGCCGACGAGGCCGCCGACGTTGTGCTGGCCATGATGGTCCTCGTCGGCCGCTGGTACCCCGACCGGGACCTTCTGGCCGTAGCCGAGGAGAAACTCGACCGGATGATCGCCGAGGGGAGACTCTACGCCCTCGGCGACGGCGCCCCACGCGGCGAAGAGCGTCACGGCGTCGACGTCTCCGGCGGTGAGGTCGGGTCGGTCGGGGTCGACGGGCAAGAGGGCAGCGCCGACGATCAGCATGTTGACAACATCACTCGCCCGGGTGGTCAACTACCTGAAACGCGATCCGGACACACAACCGGAACGTTGGTGCGACGCCATCCCGTCGACCCCGGCCCGCCCGACC
>JALYVP010000102.1 GCA_030853185.1 Actinomycetota bacterium
GGGCGGAGGCGTTCGCGGCGGCGGCCAGCCGCCGCGGGGTCAGGGTGGTGTATCTGGGTGGTCTGGGTGACCGTGAGGTGAGCGCGGGGCGGTCGGCTCATCTGCGTAGCCGTCACGAGGTGGGGGTGGTGTTGCGGGAGGGGGCGGAGACCGTCGAGCTGCAAGCGGCGGTGGTGATTGGTCGCGGGTCGATCGCGTTCGAGATCCTCCGCCAGCTCGTCGACCGGTTGCCGATGATGGTCTGTCCGCGGTGGGTGACGACGCGGTCGCAGCCGATCGCGGTGGATGACATGGTCCGCTATCTGGTCGCCGGGTTGGGCCTGGAGGCCGGGGCGTATCAGGTGGGCGGGGCGGATGTTGTCACCTACGAGGAGATGATGAACCAGTATGCGGCGCTGACCGGCCGGCGCCGGGTGGTGATCAAGGTCCCCGTCCTCACCCCCGGCCTGTCCGCCCATTGGATCGGCCTGATCACCGACCAGTCGCCCAAGGTCGCCCGGCAACTGGCCGAGGGCCTCTCCGTCGAGGTCGTCGTCACCGACGACCGGATCCGCTCGTTGGCGCCCTTCGAGCCCGTGGGCTTCGACGAGGCGGTGCGGCGAGCCGTCGCCAGCCCCGCCACCACCGCCTGAGGGCTCCCGCTCGCCGGAGCTCAGGGCGTCATGGGCGGCCGGGTCTGGGCGTCACCGGCGGCGGGCGGGCTCCGCCGCCGAGGGTGGCAACGGTGAGTCGCAGTTGACAACCGGGCGGGAGATGCCCGAGTGTGACGGTTGCCCGGCCGCCAACGTAGGTTGTGCCCGACGGGGCCTCCTCGCCGGCGTTCGATTCTTGTTGCATCCGCCTCTTGCTGCATCCGCCAGTCTGAAGTCCGCTTATCTTGAAATCCGCCGATCTGAAGGTTGCGTCGCTACCGTCCATGCCCAAGCCTCTCGTCATCGTGGAGTCGCCTGCCAAGGCCAAGACCATCGCCGGCTTCCTCGGCAGTGACTACGTCGTGGAGTCCTCGATCGGGCACATTCGCGACCTGCCCCGCAACGCCGCCGATGTGCCGGCGGCCTACAAGGGTGAGCCCTGGGCCCGCCTCGGCGTCGACGTCGACAACGACTTCAAGCCCCTCTATGTCGTCTCCCCGGAGAAGAGGGACCAGGTCCGCAAGCTGAAGTCCCTGCTCAAGGAGGCCAGCGAGCTGTATCTGGCTACCGACGAGGATCGCGAGGGTGAATCGATCGCCTGGCACCTCCTCGAGGTCCTCGCCCCCCGCGTCCCGGTGAAGCGGATGGTGTTCCACGAGATCACCCGTCCCGCCATCGAGCGGGCCGTCGCCGAGTCCCGGGACCTGGACCGCCGCTTGGTCGACGCCCAGGAGACCCGCCGAATCCTCGACCGGCTGTACGGCTACGAGGTCAGCCCGGTGCTGTGGAAGAAGATCATGCGCAACCTGTCGGCGGGTCGGGTGCAGTCCGTCGAGGTTCGCCTGCTGGTAGAGCGGGAACGGGCCCGGATGCGATTCCGGGTGGCGGCCTACTGGGATCTCGCCGGCCGGTTCCTCGGCGGGCGGGCCAACGCGGCCGACGACGGAGGTGACCCTGTCGAGTTCGGGGCCACCCTTGTCAGCCTCGACGGCAACCGTCTGGCCACCGGCAAGGACTTCGGGGAGGACGGCCGGCTGACCCGCACCGACGCGATCCGCCTCGACGAGCCGACCGTCCGGGCCCTCGCCGCCCGCCTGGAGTCGTCGGCATTCACGGTCCGCTCGGTGGAGGAGAAGCCGTGGAAGCGGTCGCCGGCGGCGCCCTTCATGACCTCGACCCTCCAACAGGAGGCGGGCCGCAAGCTCCGGTTCCCGTCGGCCCGGACCATGCGGGTCGCCCAGGACCTCTACGAGTCGGGCTTCATCACCTACATGAGGACCGACTCCACCACGCTGTCCGCCCAGGCCCTGGCCGCGGCTCGCAGCCAGGCGACCTCGCTGTACGGCTCGGCGTACGTCCCGGCCCAGGCCCGCCGCTACGACAAGAAGGTCAAGAACGCCCAGGAGGCACACGAGGCCATCCGGCCGGCGGGCGAACAGTTCCGCACCCCGGAGCAGACCGGCCTCAACGGCGACGCCCGGCGCCTCTACGAGCTGGTGTGGATGCGCACGGTCGCGTCCCAGATGGCCGACGCCACCGGCCAGAGCGTGCAGGTCCGCCTGGGCGCCATCGCCGCCCCCGACGAGGCAGGGGTGGCGGCCGACGCCGAGTTCGCCACCAGCGGGCGGACCATCTCCTTCCCCGGGTTCCTTCGGGCCTACGTGGAGGGCTCCGACGATCCCGACGCCGAGCTCGGCGACCGGGAGACGCCGCTGCCCATCCTGGCCGGGGGTGACAGCCTCGAGGTCCGGGCCCTCGAACCGGCCGGCCATGAGACCCAGCCGCCCGCCCGCTACACCGAGGCCTCCCTGGTCAAGCGGCTCGAGGAGCTCGGCGTGGGTCGGCCGTCGACCTACGCAGCGACCATCGACACCATCCAGAGCCGTGGCTACGTGTGGAAGAAAGGCTCGGCTCTGGTCCCGTCGTGGACCGCCTTCGCGGTCACCGGCCTCCTCGAGCAGCATTTCGGGAAGCTGGTCGACTACGGCTTCACCGCCTCCATGGAGGAGGATCTCGACGGGATCGCCCGCGGGACAGAGGAGTCCGTGCCCTGGCTGAGCCGGTTCTACTTCGGCTCCGATCCGCCCACCAATGGCTCCCACGGATCCGCCGGCG
Source organism: Actinomycetota bacterium (assembly GCA_030853185.1). Taxonomy (GTDB): domain Bacteria; phylum Actinomycetota; class Acidimicrobiia; order Acidimicrobiales; family Palsa-688; genus JALZAH01. Next base: position 2,748 of record JALYVP010000102.1, read on the forward strand.
GCCTGTCCACCGACGGTGCCGGGCTCAAGCGGCTGGTCGAGGTCCAGCTGGGCGAGATCGATGCCCGGGAGATCAACTCCATCCCCATCGGGATCTCCGAGGATGGCACTCCCGTCGCCGTGCGCGTCGGCCGCTACGGCCCCTACGTTCAGCGCGGCGAAGAGCGGGCCTCGGTCCCAGACGACATCGCCCCCGACGAGTTGACCATGGAGCGGGCCATCGCCCTCCTCGAGGCGGGGTCCTCCGACCGGGTCGTCGGCCAGGACCCGGACAACGGCCTCGACGTCATCGTCAAGGCCGGCCGCTTCGGGCCGTACGTCCAAGTGGGGGAGGCCGACGACGTCGACGGCAAACCGAGGACGGCCTCCCTGCTGGCCTCGATGGATCCGGCCACGGTCACCCTCGACGATGCCCTGAGGCTGCTGACCCTACCCCGCACGGTCGGCGATGACCCGGTCACCGGCGAGGCCATCGAGGCCCACAACGGCCGGTACGGGCCCTACCTCCGCAAGGGCACCGACTCCCGCTCCCTGGAGTCCGAGGAGCAATTGTTCTCCACCACCCTCGATCAGGCCCTGGAGCTCTTCGCCCAGGCCAAAACCCGACGGGGACAGCGGTCCCAGGCGCCGCTGCGCGAGCTGGGCCCGGACCCGGTCACCGCCGGCGTCATCCAGCTGAAGGACGGCCGCTTCGGCCCCTATGTCACCGACGGCGAGACCAACGCGTCGCTGCGCAAGGGGGACCTGGTCGACACGCTCACCCCCGAACGGGCCGCCGAGCTCCTGGCCGATCGCCGGGCGGCGGGTCCGGCCAAGAAGCGGGGAGGCCGCAAGGCGGCCCCCAAGAAGACGGCGGCCAAGAAGACCGCCGGTGGCAGGAAGGCGGCCGGGGCCAAGGCGGCGGGGGGCAAGGCGGCCGGCACCAGGAGGGCGACGGCTCCGAAGGCGGCGGGGTCCGACAGCACCGACGACGCTCCTTTCTGAGCGGCGGTGGGTGCGAGAGGTCGGTTCATCGTCCTCGAAGGAGGCGAAGCGAGCGGCAAATCCACCCAGGCCGCCCGCCTGGCCGCTGATCTCGACGGTCTGCTGACCCGCGAGCCGGGTGGCACGGCCGTGGGCGAACGCCTCCGCGCCGTGCTTCTCGACCCCGCCCTGCCTGGGGTCACCGACCGCGCCGAGGCCCTGATGATGCTGGCCGCCCGGGCCCAGCACGTAGCCGAGGTCATCGTTCCCGCCCTCGAGACCGGCCGGGCGGTGATCTGCGACCGGTTCTCCGGTTCGACCCTCGCCTACCAGGGCTACGGCCGGGGTCTTGCCCCCGACTCGCTGGCCCGGCTGTCGGCCTGGGCAGCCGACGGGGTGACCCCCGACCGGATCATCCTCCTGCAGGTCCCGGCGTCGGAGGCCGCCGAGCGGCTCCGGGGCCGCGGCGGCACGGACCGTCTGGAAGGGGAGGGGGCGGCGTTCTTCGCCCGGGTGGCCACCGGGTTCGCCGCTCTGGCTGCCGCGGACCCGGCCACGTGGCGGATGGTGGACGGCGTGGGCAGCACCGACGAGGTGGCCCGGCGGGTGGCGGAGGCGGTCCAGGCCTGAGGCGTGAAGCTGCGTGCGGGCTCCCGTCCACCGGGTGTCGTCGAAACTTGGGGGCGCAATTCCCCAACTATGCGGAACGCGGCCCCCAGGTTTTGCTACAGCGAGGCAGACACAGACAAGGAATAGCATGAAAAAATATGAAAGAGGCGGTACGACGGGTCCTGACCACACAAGATGGTGTCATCAGCCGGAGGCAGGCACTTGACGCGGGCATGACCTCGAGCCAGATCGACCTGGTGCTCAGGGCCGGGTCCTGGCAGCGCCTGCACTGCGGCGTCTACCTCGTCGCCGGGGCCCCTGCAACCGCGTACGGGCAGCTGCTGGCCGCCTGCCTGGCCCGGCCCCGCGCCGTCGCCTCCCACGAGTCGGCGGCCTGGTTGTGGGACCTGGTCCCGAGCCCGCCGACCGTGCCGATCCTCAGCGTGGCGCGCTCCGCCGGTCATCGCGCCACCAGCTTCGTGATCCGCCAGGTTGCGGACCTGCCGGCAGCGCGGATCGTCACCTGGCGGCGGATCCCGTGTACGAACCCCCTCCGCACGTTGGTCGACTTCGCCGGAGTGGCGTCGGCCGGCGCCGTAGATGACGCCGTTGACCGAGCCCTGATGGCCCGGCTGGTCACCGTCGAGGGGCTGGTCGCCGAGGTAGGCAGACTCGCCCGACAGGGTCGGAGGGGGATTGGAGGGCTGCGTGCCGCACTCGGTCGCCGCGGCCTCGTCGGTGTGCCCCATCCCAGCGTGCTCGAGAGCAGGTTGCTGCGGCTCCTGGCCCGAGGGGGGATCCAGCCTGCCGGCGTGGAGGTGCGCGTCGATGGTGAGGATGGGTGCTACCGCCTCGATGTGGTGCTGTCCACGAGCGTGGCCCTGGAGGTGGACGGTTACCGGTACCACGCCGGTTCGGACGACATGGGCCGCGACCTGCACCGTCACAACGACCTGCGGCTCCAGGGCTGGGTGGTGCTGCGCTTCACCTGGGTGGACGTGATCCGGGACGGGGACCGGGTGCTGGCCCAGGTGGGCGAGGCGCTGCGGCGATTTCCCTAGCCGGCCGCCCCAAACTGCCACCATGGGAGGGTGTCGACTGCTGTCCCTGAGCTGTACGCCGACGTGCCTGCCCAGCCGGCGGCGGTCGCCGCTCTCGGCGCGGCGGCGCGGCGGCCCGTCCACGCCTACCTCTTCGTGGGGCCGCCCGGTACCGGCAAGTTGGCCGCCGCACACAGCTTCGCCGCCGCTCTGCTCGGGGGGACAGCGGACGAGGACATTCGCCGGCGGGTCCTGGGCGGCGTCCATTCCGACGTCGTCGTCGTCGGGGCAGAGGGGGCCTCGATCGACATGGACACTGCCCGGGACATCACCCGCCTGGCCGCCCGGAGCGCGGTCGAGGGCGAGCGCAAGGTGCTGATCCTCACCGACTTCCACCTGGTTCGGGACGCCGGGCCGGCCCTGCTCAAGACCATCGAGGAGCCGCCGGCATCGGCCGTCTTCGTCATCCTGGCCGAGTACCTGCCCCCGGAGCTGGTGACCATCGCCAGCCGGTGCGTCCGGGTCGACTTCTTCCCGTTGAGCACCGAAGAGGTGGGTCATGTCCTCGCTCGTTCCGGCATCGACCCGGCGAGGGCATCCGAGCTGGCCGTGGCGTCGGGCGGAAGGCTGGACCGGGCCAGGCTGCTGGCGTCGGATCCCGATTTCGAGCGGCGGCGCCAGGTGTGGCTGGGCGTGCCGGCCCGCCTGGACGGCAGCGGGGCGACCGTGGCGATGGTGGCCGACGAGCTGGTCGCCCTTCTCGAAGGTGCGGTCGCGACCATCCGGGACGGCCAGGCCGAGGAGCTCGCCGCCCTCGAGGTCCGCAACGCCCGGGCCATGGAGGTCGACGGCAAGGTGGGCCGGGCCGGGCGGGCCGGGCTCAAGACCGGTGTCCGCGACCTGGAGGAACGCCACAAGCGGGCGCTGCGCCGGCTCCGCACGGACGAGCTGCGCTCCGGCCTGGGGACGCTGGCCGGTGCCTACCGAGACCGCCTTGGCAACGACCAGCCTCGCCGGGCGGCGGACGCGGCCCAGGCTCTCGATCTGATCCAGGCGGTGGCGGTGGACCTGGCGTTCAACCTGGGGGAGCTTCTGATGCTCCAGGCCCTCCTCGTTCGCTTGGGCCGCTTGGGCACCTGACGTCTACCTTCCCTGAGCCCGGCGGCCGGCGAGAAGCAGCAGAGCGGAGAGGGCGATGAGGAAGGGCTCGACGGCGAACGCGGCGGTCAGGCCGAGGTGGTCGGCGAGCGTCCCCAGAAGGAGAGGGGCGGCAATGACAAGTGCGCCGCCGAGCAACTGGGTGCGGGCGTTGGCGATGTCAGTCCGACCAGGGGCCGCGGCCAGGGCCAGGGCGAGCGAGAGGGGGAACAGGTTGGCGACACCCACGCCGGTGACGAGGAGGCCCAGGAGGGCGACGGTCACGTCCCCGGATAGCCAGAACGCCACAAAACCGGCCATGGTCACGGCCAGTGACAGCCAGATCAGGGCTGAAGTTCGCCCCGCCTGGCGGGTGAGGACGCCGCCGACCACGCGACCGAGAAGGATCCCGACGTAGAACACGGCCATGGCGGCGGCCGCGTGAGTCGTGGTGAGCCCGGTGGTCGTGGCCAGCAACTCGGCCCCGAAGTACACGATGCAAAATTCCGCTCCGATGCCGACCGCCACCAGCACGGCCAGGAGCCAGTAGCCGAGGGACAGGCGCGACGGCTTGGCGATGCGGCCCGTGCCACGCGGCTCTTGGGGTAGCGGCTGGGGTAGCGGCAGCGGCTGACGACGAAAGGTGAGGTACAGGGCGGCGAGAGCCAGGACCGGCAGGACCATCGCCGAGCGCCAGCCCGCCGGGGTGGCGTGCAGGACCCCGATGGCCAGGGGAGCCACGACGGCGCAGAGCCCGGCACCGATGTTGGATTCCACCAGCGCCCTCTCGCTCCGTGGCCCATGGCGATCGGCCAGCACGGACTGGGTGGCGGTCTGGAGCATGGTGCCGGCGGTACCAAGGAGAGCGGCGGCGAGCAACGTGAGGGCGACAGCGTGGGCGGTGGCCAACAGGGCGGCGCCGGCGGCCGTACCCAGGGCGGACCACCATAGGACCAGGCGGCGGCCCACTCGCCGGCACGCCCAGGCGAAGGTGATCCCCACCAGGGCGGCGCCGCCCGCCCACAGGCTGGTGTGGACCCCGAGGAGGCTGTAGGAGAAGTGCAGCTCCTGGCGCAGCAAGGCCAGAGCGGGGCCGAAGGCGTACAGACAGAAGGCGTAGGCACCGAGGGCGCCATAGGACAAGGCGGTCGGCCCGTCCCGCTCGAAGGCCTCTGGCCGGTCCGCCCCCCCGTGCGGGGGCGTCGCTCCGGGGTTCTTCCTGCTGGACTGAACCACCGCTCCTCATACTCCCACGTCTGGATCGATCCCTTCGACGACGTCGCGGCCGCCGCAGCCGCCGGCCCGCCGTTCACCACCGTCCGCCAACCGCTTCGCCAGCGGGGTCGTCAGGTGGGGGCCGTGGTCCGCGCCCTTCTGGCCGGCGAGGAGTCGAACTCACGACCGAGCTCCCAGTGAAGCTCGTCGTGCCGGCCAGCACGACCGCGCCGGCGGGGACGCCCGTGGGAATGACCCGCCGGTCAACGCTTGCGAGGGAGGATGAGTACCACGATCAGGGTGATGAGGGTGAAGAAGAACCCGAGGATCCCCCACAGGATCGGCCCTCGGCCTTTCGATGAGGCGAGGCGGCTGCAGCCGAACGCGAACAGGAGGCTGATGATGATGCCTATGCCGTAACGCATGATGAGAATTCCTTTGTCCCGGGCGCCGGGTGCACCCCTGAGCCGACTGTACCGACCGCGATGTCTCCGGGCGGGGATGGCTGGAATCGGCTCTGTGGCCGCTGACCTGGCTGTCGCGTGAAGATCCCCAGCCGGCGGGCACGGTCTCTGGTGGCCCCAGCCGCTCGACCTGGGACAGCGTCGAGGGCATGGTCCGAGTCGTTGAGCAAACCCCGGCCGGAAGGTCGGCGACCGAGCCGTCAGTCGTCGTGCCGGCAGCCCCACGCTGAATGGCGCCATCTCCGGCGCGGGAGGGCGTTCCAGCTGTCCGCGCCGTAGCCCGCTTTCGGGTCCCGCCTGTACCGGTTGATGTCGGACCACCTGAGGGCGCACAGCTTGCCGCCACACGCCCCGGTGACGACAGCCGGGGATGGCGGTGCCTCAGCGCACGCAGATCGCCCTCGACCTAAACGACCGCTATCGTGTCAGCCGCAGCACAGCAGCCCGGGTAGCTCAGACGGCAGAGCAACGCACTCGTAATGCGTAGGTCAGGAGTTCGATTCTCCTCCCGGGCTCCACAAACCTCCAGCTCAGAGGCACTTTTTGGCTGACCACGGAGTCGCCGCTCGGTAGCCATATCGACTTTGTAGCCATTACGGTAGCCATAGGTTTTTCCAGCGACCGAGCTACCGGGTGCAACAAGGCCATGGCACTGACCCACATATCTCTCGATCCTGACGCTGCCTGGCGAGAGCAGCGCATCGAGGTCGAGCGCCGCATCGGGGTCGCCCGTGACGCCCTCGACGCCGCCATGGACGGCCTGGCCGCGCTGGACGACCTGGAGACGCTCGGGAGGCGAAAGCCCGACCGGTCGTGGTCCGCCAAGCGTTGCCGCTGGCCGACGCCGCAAGAGCGCTGGACATCGGCATGACCACGCTCAACAACCTGATCCAGTCCGGCGAGCTGCCGAGCTACATGCAAGGTGCCCGCCGGAAGGTCCGAGTTGAAGAGATCGGCGCCTACCTCGACCGCCAGGCGAAGACCCAACGGGCTGCATCATGACCACCAGGGCGAAGGGTTGATCGGGTGGGTGTTGCATCCGGTCGTTGGTAACGCCAGCTACGAGACAGCCGTACCGGCCGGCATTGTGGCGGGGATATGCTGTTTCGCGAAGATGATGCAGTGGATGTGGCGGGGCGGGAACACTCCAACCGGGTCGGCCTACCGACAGCAGCTCAAGGACGAGGCCGAGGCCTGGCTACAGGCCAACGACCCTGAGCGCACCTGGTAGCCCCAGCGTCAGCCGCCGCCCGGACCGACCCCATCGGCGGCCCCGTACACCCAGCTCCCGGTCCCGTACACCCCGGCGGTGAGACCGAAACCACCCGACTGGAGCGCCAAGACCTTGCTCACCGCCTCAACGGAGTTCTGGGACACACTCAAGTCACGCAGGCTGGCCAACGCAGCCCTGGCCGCGGGGGCTGTCAGCGGGCGCGGCAGCCAGGTCGGCCTTGGCGCTGGTTTGGAGCGCCGCGAGGTCGATGACCTTCCCGTCAGCCCCCAAGGCGCCCATTCCTGGCACGATGGCAGTGTCGAAGACCAGTTGTGGCACGTCTTGGTGGCCCGTCAATACCCCTTGGCCAACGTCGGCACCGAGGGCACCAGTCCCAGCGCCGAAGGCAAGAGCGTTGAGGCCCTGAACGGAACTGGTCCTGCCGCCCAGGGTGGCCAACCGCTGGAGTCCTTGGACGAACCGAGCCCTCCCGGCCAGGGCGGCGTCCTCCGTGGACGCGGCACCCGCGCCAACGTCGGCACCGACGGCGGACCCATCGGTGACCGGATCGGCCCCACCCTGGGCGAGGGAGACGGCGGTGAAGGCGACAGCGCCCACAGCGGCTAGGAGGCTGACCGCGTGGAGGGCGTCGGAGCCGATGACCAGGCCGGTGGAGCCGGTGCCGTGGGCCTTGACATCCTGGACGCGCTGGGCGAGGAGCGCGGCCTGCATCGTCGGGGAGAGCTGGTCGAAGCCGGGCGGCAGGTCCCCGGTGACACCGTGGTCGCGCAGCCAGGCCAGCATGGCGGCGTTGTCCGCCCCGTACTGGCCGTCGCGGACGATGTAGAGGCCGGCCAGGTTGGCGTTGTAGCTGCCCGGCTCGGCGGTGGCCAGGTCGATCAGGGCGATGTCGGTGGGCTCGGCGCCCTGACCTGAGAGCACCCCACCGGCCTCGATCAGTGCCGCCGCCTGGCCGTCCTGGCTGACACCGAGGTAGGAGACCCACGGGTTGGTGGACCCGTGCAGGGCGGTGTTGCCCGCCATCGACGCCACGTGGGCGAAGCACGCCGACGCCTTGGTGGCCGCCTGCTGCGCCAGGAGCCGGGCCTGGCCGCCCAGGTTGGCGGCGTGGGCCTGCTGGCCGTCGAGGACGCCTTGGAGGTGCTGGGCCTGGAGGCTGGCGGCGACGTTCGGGGGCATGTAGCCGTTGGCAGCCGTGGCGAACGGCGACGCGGTGCTGGCCTGGTTGTTGGCCGCCTGGACCTGGTTGGCGGTGGCGGCGGCATCAGCGTGACAGCGTTGGCCTGACGGGCAAGAGCCTGGGCGTCGGCCAGCTCGCGGGCGTAGGTGGCCAGCCCCTGCGAGCCGAGCAACAGGGCGTCGCGTCCCACCTCGTGAGCGGCGGCGAGCGCCTGGACCCGCTGGGCGTGCGCGGTCGCCCCGACCCCCTGCCACGACGCCACCTCGCCCAGAGACGACCGCAACCGACTTGCAGCGTCACCGAAAGCTCCGGCCGCGCCAGCGTAGACTCGGGCCGCGTTGGCCAGGGCACCGGGGTCGCGGGGATCGAGACCGTTCCACCGCAGACCAGCGGCCCGGCCATGCTCACGCGAGCCACACCC
>JALYVP010000384.1 GCA_030853185.1 Actinomycetota bacterium
CATCCAGGTCACGACCACCAACATCTGCGGTTCCGACCTGCACATGTACGAAGGGCGCACCAACGTCGAGGAGGACAAGATCCTCGGCCACGAGAACATGGGCGTGGTGGTCGAGGTCGGCTCCGGCCTGCAGTTCGTCAAGGTGGGCGACCGGTGTCGGTGCCGTTCAACATCGCCTGCGGCAACTGTCAGAACTGCCAGCAGGGGTGGACCTCGGTTCCTGCACCCAGATGAACCCGACCGAGGGGATGGACGGGGCGGCGTACGGGTACGCCAGCAACGACTGGGAAGATGACTTCACCATGTTGTCGGACATCTTCCCCACCGCCTACCACGGTTGCGTGTTGGGTGAGGTCGGCCCCGGCCACAGCGTCGCCGTCCTCGGTGGCGGCCCGGTCGGCCTGCTGGCCGTTCACCGTGCGTTCCTAGGAGGCGCGTCGCGGGTGTTTCTCGTCGACCAGCGCGCCCACCGTCTGCACCTGGTCAAGGATTTTGGGGCCGACGCCATCGACTTCTCCAAGGGTGACCCGGTCGAGCAGATCCTCGATGCCCACGGCGGCATGGTCGACCGGGGTGTCGAGGCCGTCGGATACCAGGCCCATGACTCGACGGGGACCGAGCACCCCGAGCTGGTGCTCGACAACCTGGTCAAGGTGGTTCGCGCCACAGGGGCCATCGGCGTGGTACAACCGAGAGCTGCGCGTCCTGGTCATCGCCGGAAAGGCCAAACCGTCCAAGCTGGCCTCCCATGAGCTGGGGCTGGATCAGGCGCCCAACGCCTACGACCGCTTCGACAAGCGCGAGGACGGCTGGACCAACGTCCTCCTGCACCCCGCAGCCGCCTGACGCCGACGGCTTTTCGTCGAGTCAACCGCCTGGGGTGACGTCGCCACCGTAGGGTCGCGACCATGAACGAGCCGCATGTCGTCGTCCTGTTCGGAGCGACGGGCGATCTGGCACGGCGCAAGCTGCTCCCCGCCTTCCTCCATCTCACCGACGCCGGTCTCCTGCCTGAGTTCCGCCTGGTGGGGGTGTCGCTCGACGACTTCGACGACGACGCCTTCCGGGCTTTTGCCCGGAAGGCGTGCGACGAGTTCGCCCGCGACGAGATCAGCGACGAGCGTTGGGGGGCGCTGGCGCCGAAGCTGTCCTACTCGCCCCTCACGGCCGGGGCCGTCGGTCTCCGCGACATGGTGATGGCCAGGGCCCACGAGCTGGGCGACGACGTGTGCCTCCTCCACTACCTGAGCGTCCCGCCGGCGGCAGCGCCGTCGGTCCTGCACATGATCGGCGACGCCGGACTGACGGAGGGGGCCAACGTCATCATGGAGAAGCCGTTCGGCACCGACCTGGCCAGCGCCCGTGCCCTCAACGCCGCCGTCCACGATCACTTCACCGAGGACCAGGTCTTCCGCATCGACCACTTCCTCGGCAAGGAGGCGGCCCAGAACATCCTCGCCTTCCGGTTTGCCAACGGGCTGTTCGAACCAATCTGGAACCGGGACCACATCAACCACATCCAGATCGACGTCCCCGAGACCCTGGCGGTCGGAGAGCGGGCCGCCTTCTATGAGGGCGTCGGCGCCTTCAGCGACATGGTGGTCACCCACCTGTTCCAGATCATGGGGTTTGTGGCCATGGAGCCGCCGACGGCGCTGGAGCCTGGCGCCATCAGCGAGGAGAAGAACAAGGTCTTCCGTTCCATGCTCCCCCTCGACCCGGCCAAGGTCGTCCGGGGTCAGCACGACGGCTACCGGGCCACGCCGGGGGTGGCCCCCGAATCCCAGACGGAGACCTTCATCGCCCTCGAGGCCCGCATCGACAACTGGCGGTGGGCCGGGGTGCCGTTCTACCTGCGGACCGGCAAGAGGATGAAGGAAGGGGCCCGGATCATCTCCATCGCCTTCACGGAGCCACCGAGGAGTATGTTCCCTCCCGGCTCGGGCGTCGGGGACCTCGGCCCCGACCACCTGACCTTCGACCTGGCCGATTCGTCGAAGCTGTCACTGTCGTTCTACGGCAAGCGGCCAGGGCCGGGGATGACCCTCGACAAGCTCAGCCTCCAGTTCGCCCTGCACGAGACCGGCTACGAGGGCGACGTGCTCGAGGCCTATGAACGGCTCATCCACGACGCCATGACCGGCGACCGCACCTTGTTCACCGCGGCCGAGGGCATCGAGCGGTTGTGGGAGATCTCCGCTCCCCTCCTCGAGAACCCCCCCGCCCTCCACATCTACTTCCAGGGGTCGTGGGGACCCGAGGCGGCCATGAACCAGCTGATCGCGCCCAACAGCTGGCGGCTCCCGTTCAAGCGGGGGTGGCGAGGCGGTCCCTAGCCGGGCCGCGGCCGGGGTCGGCGTCCAGGGCCAGGCCGGCTGCGACCGCGGCGGCGAGCTCCCCGCAGGCGGTGAGGTCGTAGCCGCCGGGGCGGGCCGGACGACGACCAGCAGTGTGGGCACGTGGGCAACGTACCGTTCTAGGTTGGCGGCCATGGCCCTCGACCCGCAGTTCCGCTCCGTCCTCGACCGGATGGCGGAGATGGACCTGCCGCCCATGACCGGAGGGACTGCCGCCGAGGCCCGCCGCAGCTACCGGGCGCTGGCCCTGGCCCGGCGCGGTGGCGACTACCGGCCCGAATCGGTCGCCGGCGTCAACGACGACCGGGTCGACGGACCCCTCGGCCCGGTGCCGGTGCGGGTGTACCGGCCGGAGGCGGCGGACGACCAGCCCGTCGTCACCTACCTCCACGGGGGCGGGTGGGTGGTCGGTGACATCGAGACCCACGACCCGGTGTGCCGCCGGATGGCCAACGAGGTCGGCGCCGTGGTCGTCTCCGTCGACTACCGCCTGGCGCCCGAGCATCCTCACCCGGGGC
>JALYVP010000385.1 GCA_030853185.1 Actinomycetota bacterium
TCCAGGCCAGAGGCACCGTCCGGGCTGGCTGGGTTGACCCCGTCAGCCAGTGCAGTCATGTCCTGAGCATACCGATGCTGTTCCCTTGACCCTTTTGACGGCTCGCCAACCGGCCAATTCTGCCGACCAGACGCTTTCGAGGTGGGTTGCCACCCGACGCCGGGACCCAGCGCGCCAGAATGCTCAGACGATTGACTACGGGAGTCGGCACTGACCCGCCCCGCCCCGATCGGAATGCTTTGCTTGTCGCTGAGTCCGGGCGCCAAGGGGGTGTGTGCTGGCGCCCAGAATGCCAGGTCAGCGGGCGGCTCCTACGATGTAGGTGGACACGATATAGGTGGCGTGCCGGTCGAGGGAGACCCTGGCCCGGTCGGAGCGCATGGTGGTGCGTGGGTCCGCGTGGGAAGCAGCTTCCTGTACGTCACGGAGCGGCACCCCAGCGTCGAGCGCGGCAGTGATGAAGGTGTGGCGCAGGGTGTGCGGACCGATCGGCTTGACGACCCCGGCTCGGCGGGCGACACGTCGGACGATCCGGGCGGCCCCGTGCCGGTCGAGGCGCCGGCTGTCGCCTGAGGTGAAGATCGGACCGACCGCCCGTTCGCCGACGGCCAGGTCAACCGCTCGGGCGGAGCGTGGCGCGAGGGGGATGGTGACGGTCTTGCCGCCCTTGCGGACGATGGTGAGGGTTCGATGTCCTCGTTGAATGCCGGAGGCTTCGATGTCGGCGCCGATCGCTTCGGACACCCGCAGCCCGTTCAGCGCCAGCAGCGAGATGAGCGCGTGCTCGGCGGCGGGGCCGAGCCCGGCGGCGACAAGAAGCGCTCCGACCTTGTTGCGGTCCAAGCCGATGGCGTGGGATTCATAGTCGATACGCGGGCGGCGGACATGCACGGCGGGCGAGTGGGCGATAAGGCCTTCTTCTGCGGCGTAGCGGTAGAAGCCGGTGACGGTGCAAAGTCGCCGGGCGATCGTGGCCGTCGCCCGCCCCTTGGCTTCGAGCTCGCGGCCGAAGGTCTCGATGTCGCTCCTGTGGACCTCGAACAGGCGGAGGTGGCGCTGGTCGCAGAAGGCGACGAACTGGCGGAGGTCGAGCGCGTAGGCGTCGCGGGTGAGGCCCCGGTAGCCGCCGAGGAACCCAGCGAGCGCCACATGCTCGGGGTCGACCCGGCCGGGGTCGTAGACGACAACAGCAGTTGAGGCGATGGTGGGCATGGCAATATACCTCCCGAGTCGATGGGACTCGGGGGACGAGGCGACCGGGCCCCAGCTGGATGAAACCACCACCGTAGGGACCGCCGCTTGCGCCAGCCGGTCCCAAGGGCGGCGATCTGTCCTCTCCAGCCGCCAGCACCGGCGGCAAGCCGGCGAGCAGACCGCCAATATGCGCCTCCCGTCGTCACAGTCCGGAGCCTGCCATCAAGCGCCCGAGGTGCCGTTCTGCGCTTTCGTCATTCGGTGGCGGCTGGATTACGGAGCGCTTGTTCTGGACACGTCCGCTCCTCAAACCCTGACGAATCGCACGCGCTGAACCTGACGGTCCCAGCCGCCAGCGCCCCAGAATCCCATGGCCCGGTCATCGCCTGAAGGCGGGACGCTCCTACCGCCCGGAGCCGAGCTACCGCGGCCTCGACGAGCTCACCAGCTAAACCACGACGGCGATGATCAGGAGCTACAGCTAGCCGGTAGATCGAACCCCTCCAGCCGTCCCAGCCGGCAATGACCGATCCCACGAGGTCATCGCAAACCAGGGCGACGAGAAGAGCGTCGGAATCGAAGGCAACCAGCTGTTGGAGGCTACCCAGGTCATCCGTGTGGGTCGGCTCCGCGTCCGCGGCCTGCCACAGCCTGATGACAGCATCAGGATCGCCCGTCGTTCCATACCGGATTTGTCACTTCCACACTCTGATCGTAGGGTAAGCGCACGATCGCGTACGTGCCGATCCGCATTCAGTCGACATCCACGCCGTCGGATTTCCGTGTGCACGTTCTGTCCGTTCCCTTACGCACCTCGGCTCCAAGAGTGCACCGCAAAATAAGTTGATGGTCATGTTCTGGTGTGGGGAAGGATGTCGTAGTTCCATTCGCCGTGCCAGTCGTGGGGTCGGAGGGGGACGGCCGCGAGTTGGGCTTTCGTGACTTTGATGCCGGTGGGATAGTCGCCTTGGTCCCACTCCGCTGCGATCCGCAACCCGGTGTCGGTGGTCGTGGCTGCGATCAATTCGACCACGGTGCGATATGTGATGAGAGGCCTGCCTCGCCAGTTCTTGGTGATGAAGGAGAACATGCGATGCTCGATGCGGTTCCACTTGGATGTCCCTGGCGGGTAGTGGCTGACGGTCAGCCCCGTGGCCGCGGCCAACTTGGCGAGCTCGACCTTCCACAGCTTGGTGCGGTAGCTGTTGGACCCCTCCGGCATCGGCGGTGATCAACAGGGTGGTGGCGTCGGGGTAGCGGTCCTGGCCCGTCGTTGCCCACCACCGGCTGATCGCGCCCACCGCGAACCGCGCGGTGTCGCCGTCGTCGCCGACCGACACCCATCCGTCGTCGGCGCCGACGTCGTAGATCCCATAGGGGACCGCCTGGCCCATCTTCGGGTCGGGGAAGTCATGCACGTCGACGCGGGTAGGGACGCCCTGGGGCTGGTATTCCCTGCTTGGTCGATGCCGGTAACGGCCTCGGCTATGACGAGAGCCTCGGCCAGGCTCACGTATCTCACTGGGCGAGCCGGTCGAGGATCTCCTTGTCGCGTTCGGTGATCTCGTGGAGGAGGGCCATGAACTCTCTGTCGGCCTTGACGCGCTCGATCTCGGCGCCGAGGGCGTCGACGACCACGGTGTTGATGCTCACGCCTCGCCCACGGGCCACGGCCTCGA
>JALYVP010000386.1 GCA_030853185.1 Actinomycetota bacterium
CCACGGTGAGATCGTCGGTGGCCGCGTCGGCGACCGCGGCGGCGACGCCTTCGAGGCTCCGCTCGAAGCACAGCGCCACCAGTTCGGTCAGTGCCAGGATCCCGACATTGGAGAGCGCCGCGGCCTCAGCGATGGTGCGGTCGACCAACGTGGCCCACTGCGCCCAGCCGGCCCGGTCGAGCACCTTGCCCAAGCGCGCCCCGCAGGCGGCTTCGGGGAGTGGCCCGTCGGGAAGGTGCTCCCAGCCCGGGAAGATCCGCCCGAGCGCTGTCTCACCCGCCCGTCCGGTGTCCCACCCGCAGGCCAGGACGTCCTCGAGCAGGAGCCGCAGCCGCCGGCGGCAGCTCTGCTCGGTCACCTCGCCCAAGGGGACACCGTCGAGTTGGTCCGGTTCGGACACCGGCCATCCGGCTCCCGCCAGCCCGGCTCGGAGGCGGTCCTGGCCGGCGTCGTCAAGCAACAGCGAGACGATCATCGCGTGGCCGAGGGTCGGTCCTGCTGGGTCCTCCCGGGTGCCTGCCACCACCTGGGGAGCAGCGTGCATCGAGGGTTCTCCGACCACGAGGCGAAGCTAGCGGATCGGGCGTCCCGGGTCAGGGACGCTCGCTCGGTCGCCGATCCTCCCCGATGGACTAGTTCGTCCGGGTAGGGAGAAATGACCCTTGGAGGCCATGCGCCGGGAGGTGACCTGCCTGTACCTTTTCAGTCGTAGGGATCGTTAGCGAACCGTTGCCGAATGGGGGGCGCCATGGCGGGCAGGGAGGCTGAGCACGGGCGGTCCGCCTCGTCGCGTCCGCTGATGATGTCCGAGCGGGTCGAGCTCGTCGCCCTGCGGCGGCTGGCCCTGGTCAACGCCGAGGTCATCGCCGCCAGGACGGTCGCCAATACGGTCGAGGCAGTGGTTGAAGGGGCGGCACACCTGGTGAGCTCCACCTTCGTGGCGCTGAGCCTCCGCAATGAAGCGGGGGACTTCCAGATCCGTGCGGTGGCCAGGCCGGCGCGCCTTGACTGTTCGGCGGAGATGGTCATCGCCGCCGAAGACATGCGCCACATCCTCGTCCACGCCGAAGCGGAAGGACGGTTGCGCATCGCCGCGGGCGGCGAAGCGATCGACGGGCGCTTCGCCCGGTGGTCCGACGACGGATCGATCACCGGCCACGGTCCCCTCACCCCGTCCGACGCCTGGCTGCTTGCCCCTCTCTACGCCGCGTCCGGGGAGATGGACGGTGTGTTGTTGATGAGTGTGGCCGACGCGAAGGGACGACCGGGGCGGCCGGTGGCGGCGCTGATCGAGGCGTTCGCCACGCAGGCCGCCGGGTCCATTGACAACGCCCGGCTCACCGAGGACCTCACCGCGGAGCGCGAACGGCTCCGACTCGAGCACAGCCGCCTGGAGGCCAGCGACACCGCTTTTCGCTTCGCGTTCACCAGCTCCCCGGCGTCCATGGCCACGGTCAGCCTCGACCCGGCCGACCGGGGCCGATTCCTCCAAGTCAACGATGCTCTCTGCCGCCTGCTCGGCTACGAGCCGGCGGAGCTCCTCGCCTTCCACTGGCGAGACCTGGTCGTGGCCGACGACCACGACCTGGTCGACACCGCCGTGGAGGACTTCGCCGCCGGGCGCCGAGAGGACTTGAGGACCGAGCGACATGTGACGCGCCGCGACGGGACCGTCATCTGGGTGGCGGTCACCGCCACCTTGGTCGACGCCGACGGTCTGAGCACGCCGTTCCTGCTCGCCACCGCCGAGGACATCACCGAGCGCAGACGACGGGAGACCACCCTGTGGCGCCAGGCGACGCTTGATCATCTGACCGGACTGCCCAACCGCCGCCTGGGCCTCGAATGCCTCGACGCCGCCACCGAGAGGGCCCGCGCCGGGAAGCCAGGCGCAGTCTTCTACTGCGACCTCGACAACTTCAAGCAGGTCAACGACACCCATGGCCATGTTGTCGGCGACCGGGCCCTCCAAGAAGCAGCCCAGCGGCTTCGGGCCGAGGTGCGCGATGCGGACATCGTGGCCCGCCTCGGCGGCGACGAGTTCCTGATCATCGCCGAGGACCTGCTTCCCCACCGCTCCGAACAGCTGGCCGACCGAATCCGCCGGGCCATGCGACAACAGCTCGCCACCATCCCCATCGCCCTGCCCATCAGTGTCGGCGTCGCCGTCTTCGACGCCATCTCACATGACCCCGCCCTCCTCCTTTACCAAGCTGACCAGGCCATGTACGCCGACAAACGCCACAACCCGGAGTAGACCAACCACCAACGGCATCCGGCCGGTTCCTTGTCATGGGCGCGAGTCGGAGCGTCGTTCCGAGAGGAGCTCGACCTGTTCGCGGGGGCCACGGTTGCTTGGGCTGATCCCCACAGGAGGGTCGGCAAGCGGATTCAGAGGTCGAGAACGAACCGCAGCGCCTGGTCGATAACGGCCCGCTCGTCGGGCGTGACAATTCCGCGTCGGGACGAGAGTCGGCCGGTCGAGATCACCCGAAGCTGGTCGCAGCGTGCGTAGGACGGGTAGTCCAGGCCACTGGAACCAGGCTCCAGCTCGACGTGGCTTCGGAGCCCATAGGCGAAGGAGCTGACGGGCACGACCACGACGAGCTGGCCGGGACCGTTGTTGAGGATGTCGACCGATACCACCACGGCGGGCCGCACGAAGGCTGGTTCGTGCCCCACCGGCTGACCCAGGTCGACGTCGTATACCTCCCCTCGCCAGATCAAGCCAAGGCGTCCCATTCCTGACGTTCGGCCAGGTATTGCTGCCAGCGATCGGTATCGTTTCGCAGCTGCTGGTAGTCCTGGTTGAGGCCCCGCAGGAACTCTTGACGTTCTAACGCATCGATAGCCGAGTGGAGTACATCGA
>JALYVP010000387.1 GCA_030853185.1 Actinomycetota bacterium
CTCCCCGGCGGTCGCGGGCTCTGCGGCGGCGCTGCCCGAGGCGGACCGACCGGCGTCGGGTCGGGCCCGCACTGTGGCCTACGAGGAGGCTCCGCCTCGCCCGGCCCGGCGGTCCCGCGTGGTTCCCGCCGTCCCCCGCCAGCGACTGGACTCCGACGGCCGGGCCCTGCCCGCCTCTCGGACCACACCCCCCGAGCCCGAACCGAGACCGGCAGCGTTCCTGCGGGAGACCATCCGGACCCGGCAGGTGGTGCGCCACGTCGAGACGTGGTCAGTGCTGCGGGTGTCGTTCCTGTTCTACTTCCTGGCCATGGTCGTCACCCTCCTGGCCGGCGTCGCCCTGTGGAACGTGGCCAGCGCCCTGGGCACCATCACCAGCATTGACAAGTCGATCAAGACCCTGTTCGACCTGAAGACCTTCACCCTGCGCCCGGCACCGGTCCTGGCCTACAGCGCGGCTGCGGGGGCGATCCTCGTGGTGGTGGGCACCCTTGTCAACGTGATGATGGCGGTGGTGTTCAACCTGATCTCCGACGTGACCGGTGGGCTCGCCGTGCGCGTCGTCGCTCGCCCCGACGACGACTGAGCCGGCCATGGACGGGCGGCCCCCGGGCCGCTCCTCTCGTCCTCGTTCATTCGCGTAGTGTGACCGCCGGCGATGGAGCTCGCCGTCCCGAACCGCCTCCGAGCAGTCCCAATCGGATGAGCTGATAGCCCCTACCTTCGACCCGAAGGAGGAGTCCGTCCGGTGAGCCCACGATCTTCCCGTCCCGTGCACCTACCATGGCGCAGCGTCGCTCTGGTCGCCGCCGGTGGCGCTCTTGGCGCGCCCGCCCGCTATGCCATCGCCGAGGCGGTGCCGAGCTCGGGCCGAGGATTCCCGGCGGCCACCTTCGTCACCAACCTGACCGGTGCTCTCATCCTCGGCGCTCTTCTCGAGGGACTGGCCCGCATGGGCCCCGACGAAGGCATGCGGCGCTCGGCTCGACTGCTGGTCGGAACCGGGATCTGCGGGGCGTACACGACCTACAGCACCGTCGCCGTGGACAGCGACCAGCTCCTTCGGGCCCACCGGGTCGGGCTGGCCGTCGCCTACGCCCTGGGCACCGTCGTCGTCGGTCTTGTCGCCACCGGGCTTGGTATAGCGCTGGCCGCCGCCTATCACCGGGGCCGGGGGTTGACGGCGATCCTGGGCATGGAGCCGGACCAGGACCTGTTCCGTCCACCCGGGTCGGGGGATCAATGAGCCCGGTGGAGTACCTGTGGGTCGGGCTGGCCGGCAGCGCCGGTGCGGTGGCCAGATTCTTGGTTGATGGAGCGGTGGGGAACCGCTACGCCGGGAGGCTGCCGCTCGGGACCATGCTCATCAACGTCACCGGGTCGTTGGTGCTCGGATTCCTCGTCGGTCTGGTCGCCTTCGACGGTGTCTCGGGCCAGTGGGCGACCGTGGCCGGCACCGGGTTCTGCGGGGGTTACACGACCTTCTCCACGGCCAGCTTTGAGACCGTTCGGCTCCTCCAGGAACGGTGTTACCGCCCTGCTGCGGTCAGCGGGGGAGGAACGCTGGTGGTGGGCGTCGGTGCGTCGGCGCTGGGCATGGCCCTCAGCCAGCTGTAGAGGGGCGGGGGGGGGTGTTCCCATGTTCTTGTCAAGTCCCGGCGCTGGACGTTGTTGCGGTTCCGTTCGTGGTCACCGGCGGTGCGGAATGAGGCGTTCAGAGCTGCAGGTCGGTCATCCCGGCAGGTTTGGTCCGACCGTGCGGGCCCCTCATGCTTCCGGGGGCACATCGTGTGGTGGCTGGAGAGCTCGGTCATGGCCCGCAGCGTCCCGCGAGTCACAGTCCGCTCTGGTGCGGGGCTAGGAGAGTGTTGAACGATCTGTGGGCCGACCGTTTTCAAGGAGCGGCGTCCTATCTCGGTGTCGGGCTGACAGTTGGACGGCGGTGCGCGACAGGTTGATCCGGACCAAGATTGAGCAGCCAGGTCGTTTCGCGCCAAGCTGGGGATCATGCGGGTCGACTACGACCGAGAAGCCAGGCACTACCGAGCAGGTCGGGAAGTACCGTTCGAGCAGATCGAGCCTTGGCGTCGGTCCCTCAGCGAGTTCCTTCGCCCCCGAGACGAGCCTCTTCTCGATATCGGGGCTGGGACGGGCCTGTGGACGAGAGCCTTCGCCACCTGGTTTGACGCAGAGGTGATAGCGCTCGAGCCCTCCTCGGGTATGCGGGCAGTGGGCGACGAGATCGGCTTGCCTTCACGGGGGCGCTACGTGGCTGGCAGCGCCGAGCACCTTCCGTTCGGCCGAGCGGCATTCCGCGCCGCCTGGTTCTCGCTCGTGGTGCACCACCTGACCGACCTCTCTGCATGTGCGAGGGAGCTCCGCAGGGTTCTCGCGGAGGGGGCCTCGGTGATGATCCGCAACATGTTCCCCGGGCGTCTTGAAGAGGTGGGCTCTTCAGGCACTTCACCGCCCCTGCCGCCGTGGCCGACCCTCGAGCAGGTCATCGCGTCGTTCGCCGAAGCCGGATTCACCCAGCACCGCGTCGTCAGAGTACGAGAGGAACGCTGGCGAGACCTGCGGCTAGAACGAGACTGGGCTGTGTCGATGAGAAACACTGATTCTACCCTCGGACCGATCTCGGATGCCGAGTTCGCCGAGGGGTTGAGGAGCCTCGAGGAGGCGATCGCTCGAGGCGAACGGCCCTCTCCGACGGGCAGGGACCTCGTCGTATTGACCTAGCGGGAGTTTCCTGGCTAGCTCGATGAGTGGCTATTTGGTCTTCTCGTGAGGTCTTTTCAAAAGGGTCCCTGACCAGCGCGTTTGTCCAGGCCGGGTGCTCGCGATTGTTAGCGCG
>JALYVP010000388.1 GCA_030853185.1 Actinomycetota bacterium
GTCGTGGGCCGTGGGCCGTGGGGCAGTCCACCCCTACCCGTCGCAGAGACGCAACCACGCTCCTGGCGCTCGGCGCCGGTGCTGGTCTGGCCGTGGAGGACATCGCTGAGGTGACCGCCGGGATGGTGACGATCGACGACGCGGGTGTGCTCGTCGCGGTGCCAGGACGACGCGCCCGCCTCGTCCCGGTGCTGGCCTCGTGGGAGGCGCCGCTCATCCAGGCGGCCGAGACCGTCCCAATCGGGCGGCACCTCTTTGGAGAGAACCGGACGACCGCCAACAAGAACTTCGTGTCCAACTTCGTCGACAAGTCCGCCGGAGTCGGCATCAAGCCGTCGGTCCAACGGCTCCGGGCCACCTGGATCGTCGGCCACCTCGCCGCCCGGACCCCGGTCGTCCCCCTCATGACCGCGGCCGGGGTGGAGTCCCTCGAAGCGCTCACCCGCTACCTGCGCTTCGTGCCCGGCACCGACGCGGCCGAGGCCCGCCAGGCGCTACGTGGCCAACTCCAGGGCGACCCCACGGAGTGAGCCTGGCTGCCGACGCCC
Source organism: Actinomycetota bacterium (assembly GCA_030853185.1). Lineage (GTDB taxonomy): Bacteria > Actinomycetota > Acidimicrobiia > Acidimicrobiales > Palsa-688 > JALZAH01. Next base: position 549 of record JALYVP010000388.1, read on the forward strand.
GAGAGGCAACCGACGAGGCCCTGGCCCGCCTCGTCTGCTCCGGCGCGCTCGGCGACAGCCACACCCGTGGCGACCTGATCCCCGATCATCACATCGAGGCCGCGGCAACCAAGATCGACAGCACCGACATCTGCGCCCGGCTGACCGAATGGCGGGCCGAGGACCGCAAGGACAAGGGGCTCGGCGGCAGACCCGCCCACCTTGATGAGCGAGCGGTCCTGGTCTGCTTCGTCCTGCTCGCCCTGGAGCACTCGCCTCTGCTGGTCAGCCGCATGGCCGAGACCATCGCCCACCGCCTCAGCGGCAAGGCCAAGGCCCTGCTGGGCATCGACGTAGCCAAGGCCCGGTTGGGCATCGACGGGGCCGAGACCGCGGACAAGGACTGGTACGACCGGGCCTGGCGGACGATCCACTCCCTGCTCGACGTGATCGACCCCTTCCCGGCCAAGGGCAAGCGCAACCGACTGCTCACCAAGGCTGAATGGGCCGATGTCGTCACCGCCCGCGACCCGGCAGAGTCCGCCCGCAAGCAAGAGCGCCTGGACTGGGTGTGCAACGAACTCCTCGAAGCCACCCTCCGCATGATCCCCCGCGACGTGCGCCGCCGCTGGAAGGGGAACCTGTGCATCGACGCCACACCCGTCGCCGCCTTCGGCAAGCGGGGCACGACCAAACGATCCGATCTGGTGAGCATCGAGCCCGACGCTGCCTGGTACGTCCGGGAGGGCGACCACCGCGACCCCGGCGACGACCGCAACAAGGCGCCCCGCAAGGTGATGTGGGGATGGGAGACCACGCTGACGGTCATGTCCACCAACGACCCGACCGGCGATGACGAGTTCCCGTACCTGGTCGCCTCCATCGGGTTCGACAAACCGGGATTCGACGTGTCCGGCCACGGCGCCCGGTCGTTCGCCTCGATCATCGAGCGGGGCCACCCGGCGGGCCATGCCATCGCGGACAGGGCCTACTTCCCCAACTCCAAGGCCGAAGACCTCCAGCTCCCGCTACGAGCCCTCGGCTACCACCTGGTGTTCGACTACCGAAACGACCAGCTCGGGGTGACCGAGAGCTATGCCGGGGCCATCCAGGTAGAAGGCGCCTAGTACTGCCCGTCCATGCCCGCCCCGCTCATCGACGCCACCATCGACTACCGGATCAACAAGAGCATTGACGAGGCCACCTGGCGGCAGAGGACCGAGCAGCGCCGCGACTATGCCCCGCGGGCCAAGGAACGCCCCGACGCTGACGGGCACGCACCTATGGCGTGCCCAGCAGCCGGACCCTCCGCTACCGTCACCTGCCCACTCAAGCCGTCGAAGGGCTCCGTAGTAGGGCGGACCCGTATCCCCGTCGTCCCCGCCCACCCCGACCGCATCTGCACCAACCGGGCACCGCGAGGCCCTCGACCAGCCCGGTCGCCGCCGCATCCGCGGCTACACCGCCCAGTACCTCTTCACCACCTACCTCCCCGCCGTGACCAACACCGGCGACCCACCAGCGGCGTAGCGAGCCACCGCAACCAAGCCCACCGAGAGACCCCTTTCGGCGCGCCTGGAAGGTCAAGCCACTACCGGCGGGAGCGGCAAGGAGGGGCCGGAGGCGGGATGAGCGAGCCCATTCACCGCCGAAGGCGGGAGGGCGAGTGAACCCACCTCCAGCCCCGACGACGCCAGGCGGGTTTCGCGAACCGAGACAGCCGCTTACGCGAGCAACCCCCAGTGGGCGAGGGGGGACTTGAACCCCCACATCCTTTCGGACACAGGAACCTGAATCCTGCGCGTCTGCCAATTCCGCCACTCGCCCGAGTGGAGCGCACAGCTTAGCGGGTTGATCCCGGCCCCGAACCTGCTCCGAGTACGCTCATCGTCCGACCATGGGACTTGCCAGCTTCGAGCGTCGACTCGAGCGCCTCGTCGAGGGCGCCTTCGCCAAAGCCTTCCGCAGCGGGCTCCAGCCCGTCGAGGTGGGGCGCCGCATGACGCGCGAGATGGACCTGCGCCGGACCGTCGCCCCGCGCGGCACCCTGGCCCCCAACCACTTCGACGTGCTCCTCTCCCACGACGACCGGGACCGCTTCCTTCCGATCGAGGACGAGCTCATCGCCGAGTTGATCTCGGTGGCGCGCGACCATGCCCGCAGTGAGGGGTACTCCTTCCTGGGCCCGATGAGCGTCACCCTCGATGCCGACGACGCCCTCTCGCCGGGCACCATGCGGGTGAATGGTGAGATCGAGCGCGCCGCCGCTGGTGCCGGCGCTGCAGCCCGGCCGGCGCCGGGCCGGGCTCCGGTGGGACGC
>JALYVP010000389.1 GCA_030853185.1 Actinomycetota bacterium
CATCGAGGCTGTGATCTCGCTCCTCGAGCAACGGCAGAGCACCGCCCGTGCCATCACTGCCAGCCTGCGTGAGGCGGCCATCGATCCGGTCGCCACCGACTTCCTCGACAACCACCTGGCGGTCGCCCGTTTCCTTCGGGACGCCTCCTCGGCGGCGGCATAACTCACCCAGGCGCAGGGGTGGCTCCCACCCAGGGTCCGTTCGTACCGCCGCCAGGGACGCCTTCATCCCCCTCGAACGCACTCGTCCTCGTCACCGGTGGGGACCGGTGGCCAACGTCCGGGCTCGGATGAACGTGTGCAGCCTTCTCTAGACCGGGTGCTGCTCGAAGCAGGCGACATGACGATCCAGACGGGACCACATGGGTCCTCAGCCCTACGACACCGGACCCGCTAGCACGTGGCCCAAGGCCAGTTGCCGCCGATCGACTATGGCTTTTCGAGCCCTTAACGACGGGGCGCACCACGACCAAGACTGCCGCTGACCTGCGGAGGGAGAGGGATTCGAACCCCCGGAGTCTTGCAACTCAAGGCTTTTCAAGAGCCTCGCATTCGGCCGCTCTGCCATCCCTCCCAATCCACCGATCCTACCGGGGCGAATGCCGGCGGACACGGCTGGAGGTCCTGACGCTCGGCCGTGCTCAGCGGCCCCGACCAGGCGAGTGCCGTACTGAGTGGTGAAAAGGTCCACAGAGGTGCTCAATCACCACTCGGAACGGGCCAGGCCGGATTGGGCGGCTCAGGACAAGACCGATCGGGGCGAGCCCCTCAGCGCGCCTCGCAATGCCCACGCACGCGGCCGCGGCCCCTCCCGGAGCCCGCAAGAGCGCCCCGCCGGCTTCGCCCCAGCGCCCGGCCTCGCCCCCGCGCCCGAGCGCTCCGCCACCCGGCTCAGGTCGCCAGGTGGGATCTGATCTCGGCGATCCAGGCGTCGGCCGCTTTCCAGGCCTGCCCGGCAGCGCGGCGGATGCCCGCCCCATCGGCCCCGGCGGCGGGATAGGACCCGAGGAACTTGACCTGGCGGGTGGTGGCGTGCAGCTCTTTGAGGCAGTCGGCGACCACCTCGTCGGCCACGTGGCCCCGGAAGTCGATGACGAAGCAGTAGTCCCCGAGGCCCTTCTTGGTGGGCCGGGAGTCCAGCTTGACCAGGTCGATGTTGCGGGCCGAGAAGTGCCCGAGGATGTCCTGGAGGCTGCCCGGCCGGTTGGTGGACTGGAAGCAGACGATGCTCGTCTTGTCATGGCCGGTTGGCGGGGGGATGGGCGCCACCAGGGGGGCAACGAGCACGAAGCGGGTGACGTTGTCCTCGTGGTCCTCGATGCCCTCGGCGTGCACGGCCAAGCCGTAGAGCGACGCGGCCAGGCGGGTACCGATGGCGGCCACGGTCGGATCGCGCTGCTCGGCCACCAGCCGGACCGCCTCGGAGGTGGACGAGGCGGCGGCCTCGGTGGCTCTGGGGAGGTTGGCGGCCAACCATCCCCGGCACTGGGCGATGGCGTGGGGGAACGACATCACCTCTCGCACATCCTCGGCCGCCGCGCCGGGGACGGTCAGCAGGTTCTGGGTCACCGGAAGGACCATCTCGCCGACGATGCGCAGATCCTGGTCGAACACCAGATGGTCGAGGGTGACCGGGACCGTCCCCTCGATGGAGTTCTCCAGGGCCACGAAGGCGTAGTCGACGCGGCCCCGGCCCACTGCGGACATGACCTCGGTCCAGGTGGCCATGGGTCGCAGCACGGCGCCGGCCACGTCCACGCCGCTGCGCAGCGCCTCCTCGGTGAAGGTCCCCGACGGACCCAGGAAGGTCACGGTTGCCTCCGGGCAGGCGAGGGGGATCATGGCGGGGCAGGATAGAACGCCTATGGACGTAGCCGCCCTCCGCGTGCTGGTCGACGACATCCGCTCCGGCGCCGTCAGCGCCGAAGAAGGTGTCCGCCGCCTGCGCCGGCTGCCGTTCGCCGACCTGGGCTACGCCCGGGTCGACCATCACCGCGCCGTCCGCCAGAACCTGCCCGAGTCGGTGTACGGGCCCGGCAAGACGGCCGAGCAGTGCGTGGCCATCACCGCCGAGCTCCTCGCCGAGGCGGGCGGCGGTCCCGTCGTGCTCAGCCGGGCCGACGCCGACCAGGTGCAGGCCGTCACCACGGCCCATCCGGGGGCGACCGTGGCCGGCGATCCTGCCAACGCCGGAGCCACGGTGGTGTGGCGGCTGGCGCCGGCACGGGCCGAGACCGTTCTGGTCGTCACCGCCGGAACGGCGGACCTGCCGGTCGCCGACGAGTGCGTGGCCACCCTGGCGGCGTTCGGTTGGACGGCGAAGCTGGTGAGCGACGTGGGCGTGGCCGGCGTTCACCGGCTGCTGGCGTACGTCGATGACCTGGCGGCCGCCGATGTGGTGGTGGTCGTGGCCGGCATGGAGGGTGCCCTCGCCAGCGTGGTCGGGGGGATCACGCCCGCCCCGGTGGTGGCCGTTCCCACCAGCGTCGGTTACGGAGCGTCGCTGGCCGGGGTGACGGCCCTGCTCGGCATGCTGGCCAGCTGTGCCGCCGGGCTGGTGGTCACCGGGATCGACAACGGATTTGGGGCCGCCCACGCTGTCGCCCGGATCCTCGGCCCCGCCCCCGAGCGCCCCGGCGGCCGACCGTGACCAGGGTGGCGTGGTGGCACTGCTTCGCCGGGATCGCCGGCGACATGGCGCTCGGGTCCCTTGTCGACGCCGGCGCCGAGCTGGCGCTCATCGAGCGGGAACTGGCCGGCCTGCCCATCGGCGGCTGGTCCATCGAGGCCGGGCCCGTCCTCAAGGGGGGCCTGGCCTGCAC
>JALYVP010000103.1 GCA_030853185.1 Actinomycetota bacterium
CGATCAGACCACAGACCAACGTGACGATAGCCAGCCGAGGGCTACGGCCGTCGAGGGCGGAGCTGGAGCGGTACTTCTTCCTCGACGACAGGCATCGATCCGGGCTAAAGCCAAAGAGAGGGAGCACAATGAAGATACTGACCAAGACCGGTTTTCTCGCCATGGCCGCCGTCACAGCCTCAACGGCCGGCTGCGGAAGTACGGCGGCGACCAGCGCCGGGACCCCCGTGGGATGTTCGACCGCGGGGGCGGCCGCCACCGCAGCCAGCGCTGACTACCGCTACGTCCTCGACGTGGGCCCGACCGAGGAGATGTACTCGAAGGCCGAGGTGGCAGGCAGGCATCCCAAGACAGGCGAGGTGATGCTGAACGGGGCCATGACCATGGCGCCGGGACCCAACGCACAGCATCTGGAGGTCCATATTTGTGCCAAGGGCAACGGTCACGCCGTCACCGGAGCACCACCGACCATCACGGTCAGCGATACCACTGCCAACACCACCGCCCCTATCCGGGTCGCCACCATGCAGGGTGTCACCTCAGGCCCAGCCGATGTGCACTACGGCAACAACGTCGATGCCCCGCCAGGCCACAGCTTCGTCGTCCAAGTCGCGTTCAGGGCTCAACAAGCCGCCCTCCACTTCACTCGAGCCCACTGAACAGCGGAGCTGGCGAACCGAACAGGGCCGCATCCATCTTCAGCAGCCTCCTTGGGGCTCTCCGCCACGGTCGAACGTCGTTGGACTTCTCGACGCGGCTGTTACGCCCCCTAGGCCGACCGAACCGGGCGGGCGGCGAGCATCTTCGACGGCATGGCGTTCAACCGCCATGGGAGGTCGGCAGATGACGTTCGGTACTTTGGGCGGTGACGGCGTGACGTCGCAGGAGAACCAGGGACGAGATGCCGGCGCCGGTGATGATCCCAAGGCCGTTTCCGTCCTGCTGGGCGGTCAGGGTCACACCCGCCGCGCCGACGAGCAATAGGGACGCCCGGGGTCAAGGCCGGTGGGGGTCAGTGCACGTTGGGCGCGAAAGAAGGCGACGATCGGCGCGTTTCCGGCGAGGATGGACCACCACACCCTCCGAGGTCGAGGCCCGTGCGGTAACCGGCGAGGAAGACGCAGTAAGCCTGAGCCGGCCAGTTACCGCCGGCTCGAACCGGGGGGCGCTGAGTCGGCCCGGCCGACGGTAGCCAAGGCCCTCCCACTCCTGGTCTCCCGGGATCGGCCGATCTTGAACAACGCCACCGCCCGAGCGACAGCCCGACGAGCCGGACGAGCCCGACGAGCCCGACGAGCCCGACGAGCCCGACGAGGCCGACGAGGCCGACGAGGCTGCCGGCCCCGTTTGTGCTGACCTGGCCTATGACGAGAAGACAAAGAGCCACGGTTCCGGTGGAGAACCCGATCAGACCACAGACGAACGTGGCGATAGCCATCCGAGACGTCCGGCAGATCGTGTCGTCGCTGGACGTCGGCTGCCTCGGCCCTGCTTGCTGCCATCTGCCTGCATCGCCCGGCCGCGGATGACCGGGATGCCCACCGGGCAGAAGTGACATCGGAGGCACTCGGCACGTGTGTCAGCACACCCGGAGTTCATGCAGAACAGGTGGTCACCTGGCTTGCGGCCAAGAATGGAGCGTAGGGGACCCTCGTACCCTTGACGAGAGCTTTCACCGCCCCGGCGGGGATGGCCGACTCAGGTGATGGGCACGTTGGATATCTGTTCCGCCCCGTCGGGCAGGTCCAGCGTCACAGAACTCAGAGACGACGGTGGGTCGGGAAAGTACAGCCATAGTGGGTAGGTGTCGCCGACGTTCCAGGTGGGGTGGGTGTCCGCGCTGAGCGGGTTGCGGAAGCTGTCGTGGACGACGAGGTACTCCTGTTGGCCGACCGGGTCGGTGAGGTAGAAGGCGCCGGCCGTGTTCGACGGACCGCTGTTGTCCACGCTGTCCGACACGGGAGGGACGGTGGTGCTGCCGGAGGCAAAGTCGTACGACCCGTCGCAGCCGTTGATATCCGTGCCTTTGCCGACGCAGGTGACGCTCAGGTTCAGCACGGCGAACGATCCGTCCCGAACGAGGCGGTCGACCGCGATGCGGTAGTGCGAGCCACCGGTCGTGGTGTAGTCCACCGGGGGCGCCTCGGGCGGTGCCGGGACAGAGTTGCGGGCGGGCGCCGGGGTGGAGGCGGCGGGCGGGGGCGTGGCGATGGCGTTGTAGCTGACGGTGACCCGGCGGTTGAGCGCCCGGCCGGCGGGGTCGTCGGAGCCGTCGGGGTTGGTGTTGGGTGCGACGGGGTCGGCGGCGCCCATGCCGGTAGCCTGGAAGGTGACGGGCGCTCCGGTCACCTGCGGGGTCAGGGCGGCCACCACCGCCTGCGCGCGCGCGTGGGAGAGGGGGGTGTTGACCGCGTCGAGACCGATGGAGTCGGTAAAGCCGGTGACGGCGACCGCTCCGTTGCCGCCGGCCTTGATCTTGGTGCCCACGCCGGTCAGGATGGCGCCCGCGGCCGGTGTGAGGTCGGCCTGGTCGAAGTCGAAGACCACGTTGGCGTTGAGGGTGATGGTGGTGTGACCCGGAGCCTCGGCGTCGCTGGCCGAGGGGTTGCCGGCGGTGGAGACCAGGTCTTCGACGGGCAGGGTCAGCCCGGCCGTGCTGGTCGGGTCGATGGGTTTGGCGAACGCCGCCGGGGTGGCCGGGATCACGCTGCTGGCCACACGGGACAGGTCGGGCGGTCCGTCAGTCGTGAGGGGGACCTGTTGCACCCGGGCGCCGCCATTGGGAAAGATCACGTCCATGGTCGACACCGACGCCGGGGGTGCGGGGAAGGTGGCCGACGCCAGGTGGACCGTCGGCCCGACGTCGATGCTCGGCCCGATGTCGGAGCACTCCGGGCGCTGTTGGGAGTCCTCTACCTCGCGGTACTCCTTCTTCTGCGTGGGGTCGATCAGGGCGACCCCACTCGCCGTGTTGTAGGCGGCATGCACCGGGGGGCCGTCCTTCCCCTCCGGAGTCCCGAAGTCGAACTCGGAAACGCAGCTCCCGGAAGACTGCGCGCAGACGATCCCGAAGTCCAAGGTCACAAAGGGACCAGCGCGGCGGAGGTCGTAGAGGGTGAGGCGATATTGGTCCGGTGCGTAGCCGCTCTCAGTCACTGAGTCCACGGTGAGCGAACCATGCGGACCAGTTGCCGCTGGTGTCGAGCCGGGATGTCTGCTGACTGCAGGGGCTGGCGCTGGGCGGGCCGATCGGTTGGCGGCGACGATGGGGGGCTGCCTGCCGCTGCCTCCGCCCGAGAGGGCAACTGCTGCGGCTGTCCCCCCGCCGATGAGGGCCACCGCAGTGGCGATCGCCAGCCCGGTCCTCTTCCAGCGCCGCCCAGGCCGGGCCGGGGACGTGGGCTGCGGGGTTCCCGGGTACGGCTCGGTCGCAGCAGGCGCCGGCGTCGTGGTGGTGGCGGCAGGCGCCGGCGTGGTGGCGACGAGCGCCGCCCGGGCGGCGTCGGCCATCTCGCCGGCAGTGGAGAAGCGGGCCGCAGGGTCCTTGGCCGTGGCCCGGGCGATCACCGCATCCAGACCGGCGGGCACCCCAGGCACCCTTGGATGCATGGGAGCGATGACCTCGTTGACCGCCGCGTACAACTTGGCCGCAGTGTCCGCCCTGGGATAGGGCACCGTGGCCGTCAGGGCGGTGTAGAGCAAAGCGCCCAACGCGTAGACGTCGGTACGAGCGTCAACCGGACCGCCAGAGACCTGCTCAGGAGCGACGTAGTCGACGCTGCCCAACCATCCGGCGCTGCCCGTCAGCCCGGCGTCGCCGCCCAGCCGCTTAACCAGACCGAAATCGCTCAGATAAGCGTGCTCGACACCTGCCCGGGCCTCGATCAACACGTTGGCCGGCTTGACGTCTCGATGCACCAGACCAGCGGCGTGGGCGGCATCAAGAGCAGCAGCCACCTGAGCAACCAGTTCCACGGCCCGCCCCGGCACCAACGGCCCCTCGTCATTGACCAGCCGGCGCAGATCGGGTCCGTCCACCAGGCGCATGGAAACAAACAGCCGCCCGGCATTGTCCTCGCCCGCCTCGTACACCGTGATCACATTGGGATGATCGAGCGAGGCGGCCAGGGTCGACTCGCGCCGGAACCGCTCCCGGAAAGCGGGATCGGCGGCAAAGTTGGGGGCGATCACCTTCAGAGCCAAGATCCGCCCCAAACCCAGCTGGGTGACCCGGTACACCGTGCCCATCCCCCCCCGCCCGGCCACCGCCTCAATGCGATACCCGCCCACCAGGCTGCCAACGCCCAGCTCAGCCGTTGGCCGGTCAGGCTGCGCCGGCGCCGGCCAACCCCCCTCGCCGCCCTCGCCACCAGATGTCATGCCGTCAAGTCTCGCAGCCACCGACCCCCCACGGAACCCACCCTGGGGTCAACAAACCAACACCTGCGAACGTCGACGGCTGGCCGCCTGTTTCTGTGTGCGCCGCACGGCCTCTTATCGTGTTCGAGGCGGACACTGCGCCGCCCCAAGAGGGGACGATCAGGTCGACCGGGCCACGATCCGATCCCATGGTTGCCGGCGTGCGGTCGTGTCACCCTAGTGTCCCGGCTCGGTCCCGCCCGGGCCTTCGATCAGGCCCGGTGACCCCGCCGCAGGTCGGCGACTGGCTGACGACCTGCCCCGACGAAAGCGGTTGTAGGTGTTGGGCCTCTTCCTACGTCTAACACGCGTAGTCGCTGCTGCTTTGCCGTCGTTGGCGCCGTGACCTCGATTTCTTGGGGTACGGCGTCCTTCCTGACTTCAGTTTCGGCCGGCCTCGGCCAGGCCATCAACGCCGCAGCCGCAGCCCTCCCCGGCGGGTGATTCGTCGCCCCGGAACTCTGTGTCGGCCGGTTAGCCCGTCCCAGCGTCCGCGAGGAGAAGGAGACCGCGATCCAGCCACAGCTTGAAGAGTCGCCGCTACTTTGTTCGCGATTGTTGAACAGTTGCTGGTTAGCAGGGGTTGAGTAGCCCGGTTCCTTCACGGGATCGCTGGTCGGCATCGTGGGTTGGGAAGCGCCGAGACAACGACATCATGCTCCTCCGGAACCCGCCGAGGACATCACTCCGGCGGAGCCACACCCATTTTTCAACAAGGACTCGTCGGCGTGGGCGAGGACGACGGCGATGACTTCTGCCGCTGGTTAGGGTCGATCTGTCATGGAAACCACGAGCGGTTACGCGGACGTCAACGGCCTGCACCTCTACTACGAGACCCTCGGGGAGGGTTCGCCGCTGGTGCTGCTACACGGCGGCATGCTCACCATAGACCTGAGCTTCGCCACCCTGATCCCCACCTTGGCCAAGAGGCACCGGGTGATCGGCGTGGAGATGCAGGGTCACGGGCGCACCGCCGACATCGATCGCGACATCACTCCGGGGAACTCTGCGAGCGACGTCGTCGCCCTACTCGACGTGCTCGGGATCGACCGGGCGCATGTGCTGGGCCACAGCATGGGCGGGGCGGTCACTATCGAGCTCGGCGTCAGCCACCCGGAGCGGGTGCGCTCGCTGGTGCCGGTTTCAGCGTCGGTGCGGCCGGACGGGATGCACGAGGACCTCAGCGATCCGGCCAAGCAGGCCACGTCCACCCGGATGCCGACCGCGCAGGACTTCGCCGACTTCACCGACGCCTACAAGCGGCTGTCTCCGCATCCGGAGCACTTTGACGAGTTCCTCACGACGCTGTCCGCCTCGGCCGGCGACCTGCGAGGCTGGACCGAGGAGCAACTTGCGGGGATCACCGCCCCGACCCTGATCGTTGTCGGCGACCATGATTTCACGACCGTCGAACACGCCGCTCTGATGCTGGAGCTGATCTCCGGATCGCAGCTCGCCATCCTGCCCGGCACGACGCACATGCAGGTCACGCGGCGCGCAGACGTCCTGCTGCCAATGCTGGACGCCTTCCTCGATTAGCTCAACGCCCACCCGCATGACCTCAGGATGCCTACGGCGTCGCCGCCACAGACCTACATCCGTCAATCAGCCGTTGGGACAGGACCTGGTCCGCGCTGGTCTCCGAAAAGGTCTGTCCCGATCGCGCCAACATCTGGAACCACTTTCACTCCCAGGCGTCCTCGTGCCCGACGCCCTTCCGGCTCTGCGTCCACCATGAGCCGCTAGTGTCTTCCACCGCAAGTTCATTGTAGATATTTGGCGAGGCTGGTCAAGATCTGCTCGGCGGTCTTGGTCACACGAACGGTTTCGGGTCTGCGTTCCACGCTCACGACCGGACCATTGCTGGGGGAACCCACGCAGTGGATCGGGGGGACCGCCGGCGTCGGCGACCGGGTGCACATCCTGGTCGATCCGAACGACGTCCATCTACGCCGAGCTCCCCGGCCAACCAGTGAACCGCCGTATCGGGGCCATCGTCCCGTCAGTCGGCGCCATCATCCATCTTCAACCTTGGCGGCGTGGCCCGACCGTCGCCGAGACAAGGCGGAGGCTGCCACGTCTTCGTTGATGGGCAGCGGGAGCACCGCCAAGAATGGTCCCGACGGGTGATATCGGTCGATGCTGCCACATGAGACACTTGTGCGATGGCGGGTGCGACGGGACTCATGAAGCTGGTTGCGGTGGCGGATGCGGGTGCACTCATCAAGCTGAGAGAGGCGGCGGGCTTGGTCGTGGCAGGGATCGGAGGGGTCTTCGCCGCCCGGAGGTTCCGCTCGGGCCAGTCCTTGGAGCGGGAGATGGGCCATCTGGTCGACACCGACGCCGGGATGCCCCTCGACGCGACGACCGCCAGGTGGTGACCCACCAGTCGGTGACGGTGTCGGTGGAACCGGGGGCCGTCCACCCAGGCGAGGCGGTCGAGGTCACCGTCGTGGTGGCGGGCGTCGCCGACCGCAAGGTGCGCGACGGGTCGGTTCGGCTGGTGCGCACCGACACGGCCTCCGAGCACCAGGTGGGCACCTACGTCAACTACGACGCCCAGCGGGACCACGAGGTCGTCGTCGCCGAGGCGTCCCTCGGGACCGGTGAGGGTACGTCCTCGTTCAGCTTCACGCTGCCGGAGGATGCCCCGCCGTCCGCCACCTACGGGGTCGAGTGGTCGCTGCGGGCGGTCATCGAGCGCCATCGCGGGCTCGACGCGAAGGCCAAGGCGGCTTTGACCGTCCTCGCCCCCCACCGCGCCGACGCCGAAGCGCTCACCGCCCCACCCCAACGGAAGGGACTGGGGTACGTGGACGTGGAACTCGACCGGCGGAGCTTCCGACCGGGGGACACGGTCACCGGACGGGCCATCCTCAGACCGACCGAGCCCATCCGGGTGAGCGGCGTGTCCGTCGGCTTCAACCGGGTCGACAGCTTCGACGCCGACCCCCACTGCTTCAAGGGCGACTGGAAGGCGGTCCCCGCTCCGAGCGACATCGCCGCCGGAGAGGTACACGTGTGCCCCTTCGAGCTGGTCCTCCCTGCCGACGCCGCCCCGACCGTCGACGGATCGCGCCTCGACCCGCCGAGCCCGGTCGTGGTCTGCTGGTCCGTACGGGTCGACTCGATGCTGGTCCACTCCATGGCGGACAACGATGTCCGCCTGGACTTCGAGGTCTACAACACCCCCGGACCCTAGTGTCCTCCGCCGCAAGTTCGTTGTAGATATGTGGCGAGGCTGGTCAGGATCTGCTCGGCGGTCTTGGTCCACACGAACGGTTTCGGGTGTCGGGGAGAGACACACAGCCGGGTCACGCTCATGGGCCCCGTCACTCTCGATCGAACATGAGCCTTTCCTACGGATAATCACAGTTATCTCTATTATCAGGGGATGATCTCGATGATCTCGGTTTCCGTACGTAGGGCTCTCAGGACGGGCCGGGGAGCCGGTCGGCCTTGGACAGCTCCGCCAGGGGCCGGGCCGCGTCCAGGAGCCATTGGAGGCTACGGGCCACATCGTCGTGGCCGTGCTCGGCAGCGAGATCGTTGTCGACGTCCTCCACGGAGCACGCCAGCATGTAGACCAGATCGTCGAGGTGGCTGAGGGCGTGGCGGGTCACGACCAGCTCGTTCTCGGCCAGTCCGTCGGCCTTGACCCGCTGGCGGGCCTCGAAGTCCCGCTGTCGGCACGAGCGCCGGCAGTATCGCCGGGGCCGGCCGGGCCCCGGCACCGGCTGGAACCGGCGACCGCACCAGGCACACCGGACGATGGACGGGCCGGGAACCTTTGGCGGGCTGGGGGCCCTCGGCGGGCTGGGAACGCTTGGCGGACGGGGACCGGACCCCTCTTCGGATTTTGTCACTGTGACGAATCTAGCGAAGCCGGGCGATTCGTCATGCCGTTATCTCGCCAGTGAGATAATGTTGCGCGATGAGCGAGCGAACGCACCGGCCGGTCTTCCCCGGAATGGACGAGGTGGCCGAGCGTCGCCAGGCGCTACGCGCGGCGTTGGTGGCCCACCGGGTCGCCCAGGGCCTGTCCCAGACGGAGGTGGCCGCCGGGATGAGAACCTCGCAGTCGTCGGTGGCCCGCTTCGAAGTCAGCGCCGGCGACCTGCGCCTGTCCACCCTCGAGCGCTACGCCGCCGCCGTAGGTCAGCGTCTCGACTGGAGCCTGGAAGCGCCCGATGCGACTTGAGGCCGCTGTAGCCGGGCCCGGCTACAGCGGATCCCCAATCGGCGACCCCTCCCCCGCCGACGGTGGCGGCACTGGCCCGTGGATGGACCGGCTGCACGCTCAGTTGGCCGAGCAACGTATCGTGTTGCTGCGCGGTGAGCTGGACGACGACCTAGCGGGTCGGGTCACGGCCGAGTTGATCATGCTCGACGCCAGCGGCGACGCTCCCGTGACCCTCCACGTCGACAGTGGCGGCGGCCCGATCCACGCCGCCTTTTCGGTGATCGACACGATCGACCTGCTGGGCGTGCCGGTCGAGACCGTCTGCGTGGGACGGGCCGAGGGCTCTGCGGTCGGCGTGGTCGCCGCCGCGCCCTCCCGCCAGGCGGCTCGCCACGCCCGATTCCGCCTGAGCGAACCGTCCTCGTCGGTCGCCGGCCGGGCTGTGGAGCTCGCGGCCTGGGCAGAGCATCATCAGGCCCAACTGGCCCGCTTCGTCGAACGTCTGGCGGCGGCCACCGGTCGCGCCGGCGAGCACGTGGAGGCGGACCTGAGCGTCGGCCGCTGGCTCGACGCACCTGCCGCCGTCAGCTACGGGCTTGTCGACCGCCTGTGGGAGCCGGGCACCCGGGACCGCCGCTCTCTGGGGTTCGGGCCCACCTGAGCGTAGGATGCCTCCCCCGAGCCCAGGTCCAACACCCTCTCACCCGCCCGCAACTGCGCTACCGAGGTCGGATTCCCACAGCCCAAGCTGGCGAGGGTCGCCGCATGCGGAACAGCTCTCCTGTCACCCCCGCCATAGACGATCAGGGCCAAGGGCAAGTCCGACCGGCGCCATCGGGTTGTCAATCGGACGACGGGTCGAGCTTGTCCAAATCGGCGCCACCGCTGGCAGGGTCAATGCTTGGGCTGTTTCAGATGCCATAGACGTGGTTTGATGTGCGTCGACGAACGAGCGCTACGGGGCAGTCACCATGAGCAGGAACGCACGAGCCGCATCGATCCCGAGGCCTTGGAGACGGCACTGTCATTTCGTTGCCTTCGGAGTGGAACTACCATGACCATTCCGTCAGTGGCAGGTCAGCGTGAGGGCAAAGCAGCAGACGCTGCCGTCGTCCTGCGAACGCTCGCCGACCCGAGCCGACTCCGTATCTTCCGCGCCCTGCGGACCTCTGAGCGTTGCGTGCGCGCGCTCGTCGAATCCGAGGGGCTCTCGCAGCCACTTGTGAGCCACCACCTTCGGATACTCCACCGCACCGGCCTTGTCCAAAGCAGACGCTCGGATGGTTTCGTGCTCTATGCCATCGATCCCGCGGGGCTCAGGGTCGCCCGAAATATCATCTGCGAGCTCTTCGACCTTGATCTCGCCACTGCCGCCCTGCCCGGCGGAAACACCAACTGCTGCCGCTGAGTCGAAACTGGCAAGACGAGTACAACGTTCAGGTAGCAGCGTCAATCGGTTGGCGTCAAGATCTCGTTAAGGCCCTTCCTGACTGGTGGGCCCTGGGCGTAGAACGCCGGCATGTCAGACGTTCTGGTCCTCATCGCCATCGTCGGGTTTGTGGCCGCCATGTTCGGCCTGATCTGGGCCTTGGAGCGGGTGTGAGCGCGGCCAGCCTCATCCTGCTGGTAGTTTCCGTCCTGCTGTTCGCCTATCTGGGCTTCGCTCTTTTCCGGGCGGAGAAGTTCTGATGGACCTCGCCCTCAGCCTCGTTGTCCTCGTCGTCGCCGTCGGTTTGATCTAGCGGTTCCTCGGGTCGTACATGACGTCGGTCTACGAAGGCCGGATGAGCTGGTTGGCCTGGGCAGAGCGGCCCATCTACCGCGTTGTCGGTGTCGACCCGGACGCCGAGCAGTCCTGGACGCGTTATGCCGGGGCGGTGGTGATCTTCTCGGCGTTCGCCATCGCCATCACCTATCTGATCTTGCGACTCCAGGCTCATCTCCCTCTCAACCCCGCTTATATGAGCGAGGTTGGTGTGAACTTTCGCACTGTTGAGCGACCTGTTTGACGGTGTGTGGAGGGGAAGAGTCCCTGGTCCTATGCTGCGGTGGCCAGGATGTCGAGCATGTTGTCGATGATTTTCGAGTTGAGGGCTTCGAGAGACGACAGTGCTGTAATTCGTTCGGACCACAGCGTGCGGCGTAGCGCAGCGACGGCGTCGAGGAAGCTCGGGGTGGACTTCTTCGGGTACC
>JALYVP010000390.1 GCA_030853185.1 Actinomycetota bacterium
ATCCCGAGCAGGTCTCCGACGCGCTCGGCGCGGCAGGATCGCAGATCGAGCCGGTGGCCAAGGTGACCGCGTCGTGGTTGCACTTCGGGTTGGGTCTCAGCTTCGGCCGGGTCTCCCAGGTCCTAGGCAGATGCTGCCCCCGCAATCAGCGCAGGCCGCGGGAAGCGGGCTGACCAGGTCCCTATCCGGTGGACCCGCGGAGCCGGCCGATGCCCGTGACGGCCATGATCGCCACCGGACTTACGTCCCGACCCCTTCGGGGTTTGGGCTTCGGGTCGCCCTTGGAGAGCGGGGCCGACGGGGCGCTTCGAGCGGCGATGGGGGTCTGCCGGTCCTGCGCTGCAGCCTTCTTGTCGGCCGACGCCAACCTGGCTTCAAGACGCGCCACCAACGACTCCAACTCGCCACCTGGCTACCTCGCCAGCGCAGCCGAGTGGTGGACCCGGTAAACAGGACCCCAGGACTCCCTTTGCGTCCGTTTCAGGACGGTCGAGCAGGAAGCTCCATATGCCTCCGAAGGCGCGCTCTGGCCCAGGCGCCGCGATCGGCGAGATGGGCGCCATGCCGTCGCTCACACCCGTCGTGACGCTTCGAGGCGCCGGGAGCGGGCCTCAGACCGCGCCGAAGCGTCCGCCGGGCTCACCGGATGGTCGAGTTGCACTGGGCAATCGAATACGGTCCGATGGCGGTCTTGGTCACCGGCCGTGAGCCGTTGTGCAGATTGATCGTGCAGGTGATTGATGTGATGGTCTGGCCGCTGCCGTTCTGGGCCGAAGCGACAACTCCCGACCGGCCCGGCGCTCCGACCTGATACGAGGCGGGCAGCGCCACTTTGGTGTATTGGCTCTCCCTGCCATTGATCAGGATCGATATGTAGTTCGCAGCGCTGGTCCCGGTCGTGGTCACGCTCACCGTGGCGCTTGGCAGTGGAGGCGGTGGGGATCGCGTCGTTGCGGTAGTGGTAGGAACGGTCGAGGTCGGGGCAACCGTCCGGGCTGGCGCCCCGGTGGACGTCACCGCCCTCGTCGTCCGAGACGTCGGAGCGCCCGTCGCCGTCGTGTGCTTGGGGCTGGCGACGGCCACACCGATGACGCCGACGACCAAGACGGCTGCGATGATCCCGCTGAGCCATTGGATCCGAGCCGTCTGCGCTCGGAGCCTACGCCACAGGTCCCCCATTGGCATCCCTCGCTAGGGGCAGGCCCAGCACCCGCCATCCAGGGACGGTACAACCAGCAACGACCAAGGTCCATCACGCCGTCACCAGAGCCTGGTCCTGAGTTGCTACCGTCTCCGGAGGGAAAAGCTCCGGCATGTCGATGTTCGCTGGGGCGGGAGGAGAGATCACTGTGTGTTACGTGACGCCATACCTGACGGTCGAGGTGGCGACGTGCTGACATCGCCGCTGCGCCCCGCCAATGAGGCCACGCCCGATAGCCCGGCTCCGGAACCTGCCGTGATGGTTCGCCGGCCGGTCCGAGTGGTCGTCCGTCAGCGGCGTGTCGTGACCGCCCTGGCGACGGTGAGCGTGGTGTCAGGGCTGGTCGCCACCATGGCCGGCGTGGTCGGCGCGTGGGCGTTGGCCGGGTTGGCTGTCGTTCTCATGGCCGGATACCTGGCGATCGTCTCCCACATCCGCCACGCGGCCGTGGAACGGGAGATGACCCTCGCGTTCGGGACGAGTGCTCGTCCGGTCGTCGATGGCTGGGATGCGTTCGCTCGGGATCTCGCCGTCACCGCTGAGCGCGGCGAGGAGCCGGTGCTCGAAGCGACCGCAGAGCGGGGGACGGTGGCCAAGTTCGTGCTGGCGTCGCTGCTCGGATGGCTGCTGACGCCCGTTGTCGCCGTCATCCGCCTGGCGTGCGGTGACCTCAGCGACCTGCGCCGTCGGGGCGTTCTCGATCGCCTGGTGCGGGCCCAGCAGTACGGCCGCTCCCGGTCGCTGCAAGTACTGACCGTCTCGGTGGCCGCCACCGCCGGCGTGACAGGCGTCACCATGGCGGCGAGCCCGTCCTTGGCCGTCGCCAACCCCGTGCCAGCTTCGGCCAAGGTTTCCGCGTCCAGCCTGGCCGTCACCGCAAGTAGCTACACGGTGCGCGCCGGCGACACCCTGAGTGCCGTCGCCCAGCAGTACGGCATGGCGGTGTCCATGCTGGCCTCGGCCAACGGCATCGCCAACGCGGACCACGTCAGCACCGGCCAGGTCCTCACGGTCAACCTGCCGCCGTACTCGGTCCGCTCAGGCGACACGCTCACGGCCATCGCCGTGCGGTATGGGCGTTCGGTCGCCGCCCTTGCCTCCACCAACGGCATCGCCGATGCCAACGCCATCACGGTGGGGCAAGTGCTCCACGTCGGAGGTGGGACCCTGCCGGCCGCCGCCCAGCCTCAGGCTTCGCCTCCTCCGGCGACCAAGTCGACGGCAGCCAGCGTTCCTGCTGCTCGGGTCGCCCCGGTGGTGGCGGCCACGCCCTCGGCTCCCCCGCTGGTCGGCTCCGGCACCTACACCGTCCAAACCGGCGACAACCTGGGGGCGATCGCCGCCAAGTTCAACACCTGGACCGCATCGCTGGTCGCCACCAACCACCTGACCAGCGCCAACGCCATCTCCATGGGCCAGGTGCTCCAGGTCGGCGGCCAAGGCGCCAACACCCCCACCCCCACCGCCCCGGCAAGGGCCGTTCCGGTGGTGGCGGCCACG
The DNA here is from genome assembly GCA_030853185.1 of Actinomycetota bacterium. GTDB lineage: Bacteria > Actinomycetota > Acidimicrobiia > Acidimicrobiales > Palsa-688 > JALZAH01. The sequence continues at coordinate 2,702 of JALYVP010000390.1, forward strand.
CCCTCGGCTCCCCCGCTGGTCGGCTCCGGCACCTACACCGTCCAAACCGGCGACAACCTGGGGGCGATCGCCGCCAAGTTCAACACCTGGACCGCATCGCTGGTCGCCA
>JALYVP010000104.1:0-3400 GCA_030853185.1 Actinomycetota bacterium
ACCAGTAGATCGCCCCACCGGCAAAGTCCTCTCCCTCCCCACCGGCCACCGGGTGGACGCCGTCGATGGGATCGCCCAGATACGAGCTGTTGCCCCCCAGCAGCGCGTAGTAAGCGGCGACCGGATCGGTGCCCGCCGGCGGAGGTCCGCCGGGCCCGGCGAAGGCGGTGACGCCGTTGGTGGTACCGATGAGGACCAGCCCGTCTGCAGCCGACGGCGACGCGAACGTCGTCACCGGCGAGCCGGTACCGAGGGTCTGCACCTTGGCACCGGTTGCTGGATCGATCTCGTAGAGCGAGCTCCCCGGGTAGGACACGGCCCACAGATGGCCATCGGCCAGGGTGGGCGGCCCGTTCACCCCGTTGATCGCCGGTTCCACCGTATGGGTGGTGAGATTGACCGGTTGGATGGAGCCGCTGCGGCAAGGTACGTAGAGGGTGGTGGTGGACGCGTCATAGGCGTTCCCCCCGTCGGGGTCTCCTCCGCACACCCCGGCGATGGCCGCAACCGGGGCGAGGTTGGAGCTTTCCAACAGGTAGCCGACGTCGGTCTTGCCGGCGGCGAAGACCAGGCCTCCGGGGAGCACGGTCATGCCGTTGGTGGCCAGATCGGCGTCGTTGGTCGCCCTGGTGTCGCGGTAGGCGGCCAGCCGGTTGAGGCCGGCGTCGAGCTTGACGGCACTCTCGCTGTCATCAACCGGTGGGTTCTGGGGGTTGTTGGGGTTGCCCGTGGTGACGTAGACGTTGCCGGCAGCGTCGACGGCGGCTCCGCTCGGCCCCCAGATCGCACCGCCCTGTCCGTTGGGGGTGGCGTCGAAGCTCACGTTTGGACGAGCCGCGCTCTCGTCCACGCCCACCACCCAACCGTGGTAGATACCGCAGTCCCCGGCCAGGCCGCCATAGGTCACGTAGACCCGTCCGTTGGCGACGGCCAGAGCGCCCCGCTGTTGCAGCCAGATGGTGGACTGACCCGAAGGGGGCACCGACCCGATCGGGGGATCGGCGCTGGTGGAGACGCCGACGGCTCCGGTGGAGGGGTTCAGGCCGATCAGTTGATGGTGGACGACGGCTCCCTGCCCCGACCCGCTGGCGACCTCGGCTACCACGTAGAGCGTGCCGCTGACCGGGTCGATCACCGGAGTCGAGGTGACGCCCAGCGGGTCGATGTCGCCGCACCCGGCAGCCGCGCCGACGCCGTGCAGGGGGGTGCCGAGGCTGCGCTCCCACACCACGCTGCCGTCGTGAGCGCTCAGGGCGTAGACGGTGTCGTTCTCGGTGGCCACATAGATCAGGTTGTTGGCCACGACCGGCTGGCCGTACACCGCTCCGTCGAGGGTGGCCCGCCACGCCTGGGTGGATGGCGACAACATCCCCTCGTTGGTGTCGGCACCCTGGCGGTCCGGGGTGGCATGGTAGGTCGGCCAGGTCGCACTGGCGTAAGCGGGCGTGCTGAACGCGAGGGCCGTGCTGGCGATCATGGCGCCCAACGCGGTCAGGGCGTAACGGAGAGTAGCTGTGGACACGGAGCCATCGTGCCATGAGCCACGGGTCAATGGGAAACTGCTCGAGGGGATGACAGGGGCCATGATGGCTCCATGGCTGAAGTCCTGTCCCGCGACGACATCGATGCGTTCCTCCGGGCCAACCCGGCTCGACCGGCGATGCTGGCCACCGTCCGGTCCGACGGGCGGGCCCATGTCGCTCCCGTCTGGTACGAGGTGGACGACGACGGCAGCATCGTGTTCAACACCGGCGCCGAGACGGTCAAGGGGCGCAACCTGCTCCACTCGGGGAGGGCGTCGCTGGCCGTCCAGGACGACCGTCCGCCCTACTCGTTCGTGACCATCGAGGGACCGGTGACGATCTCCCACGACGTCGCCGACGTCCGACCGTGGGCCGCCCGCATCGGCGGTCGTTACCTGGGCCCGGACCGGGCCGAGGAGATGGGCCAGCCCAACGGGGTACCCGGTGAGCTCGTGGTGCATCTGACGCCGGAGCACGCGGTGGGCGTCGCCAACCTGACGGCCTAGGCGCACACCGAGGAGCGGTGGGTGAACACCGAGGTGCCGAGCGCCACCGTGCCGGGCGCCGCGGCCTTGACTGTGGTCCATCCGGCCGCGTCGGGGCTGAGGCAGGCGTCGCCGTCGGTCACGGCCGAGAACGAGCTGTAGCGGACCCTCACGATGGCGGCCCCAGGGCTGGAGAAGGTCAGGTGCACCTGGTCCGGGGCGAGCCCGCGCAGGGTGGCCGGGCCGCTGACCAGACCGGGTGTGCCGGCGACCCGCCACAGCTTCCAGTGCCGGTTCGACCACGCCAGGTGCAGGCCCCGGACCTCGCCGGCGTGGAGCAGGCCGGCCTCTCCGGTGCCGGCGTAGTCCAGGGCGGTGGCGGGAAGAGCCACCCAGGTCACGCCGTTGGTCAGCAGCCAGTGGCGGTACGACGCCGGGTCGAGCGTGCCGGGTTGGTAGAAGATCGGGTTGTCGGCGATGTCCAGTTGGCGCTCCCAGCCGCGAGCCAACGAGACCGAGGGGGCCACCCATGCCGCCTCCCAGTGCTGACGGGTCGGGGGGATCTCCACCCGGACCGGTCCCTGGCTGCGCGCCAGGATCTGGTGGACCACGGGCTGGTAGTAGGAGGCGGCCAGGGCCGGATCGCGGGCCGGGGACGTGACCACTCCGAGACCCGGTCCCCACTGCCAGGTGGCCAGGGCAGCCAGGGCTGCCACCATCAGGGTCGGCCGCCACCACCGGCCCGGATGCCATCGCCCCGGATCAGCCCACGCCGGAGCGGCGGAGAAGGTGGTGAACGGCGCGCCCGGCGGTGCCGCCACCAGGCAGAACAGCAGGGGGATGCCAACCGCGGCGGCCAGCCGGGGGGCGTTGCCTCCCACCGGGTTGGCGACCAGGAACGACGCCACCGAAGCCACGGCGTAGAGGGCCGCGGCCGTGCGAAGCACCGGGGTGGCCCGGACCAACGACGTGGCCAGCAGGGCGCAGGCACCGAGGGAGATCATCAGACCGACGCATGGGAACGGGAACCGTCCGGTGCCCGGGAACAGCAGGCCCAGCCCGGCGATCACCGCCACCGCGGCACCGGCCACCACCCCGATCCACAGGCGCTGGCCCCGGCGGTGCCAGAACCAGGCCGCGCAGGCCAACACGGTGAAGGCGGCGGCCAGCGGCGAGCACGATGCGGCGGCCACGACGAGGCCCAGCGCCGTGATCCGCCGCGGTCTGGTCAGGGCCACCAGAGCTCCCATGCCCAGGGCCTCCCCGGCGAGGAAGGGGAGCTGCCCGATGGACACGGCCAGGATGGTGGACGCGGCGAAGTACCACACGCCCAGCGGCCGCCGCCCGAACGCGGGGGTGACCAACCGGTCGAAGGCCCATGAGGCGCCGGCC
>JALYVP010000104.1:3410-10742 GCA_030853185.1 Actinomycetota bacterium
TACCAGCCGCTGTCCCACAGGGCCAGCCCGTGGGTCCTGACCTGGAGGACGCGGTAGGACTGGGCTGCCTGGTCGACACCCTTCCAGTGCAGCACCGCCACCATGGTCGCCAGGGCCACGGCCACGAGGGCCGGTCCGAGTGAGACGATCCCGGCCGGAGCCCGCCGCAACCCCTGATGGCCGAGGACCCGGGCCCGCGCCGCCCAGCCAGGCGCCAGTCCAGCCGGATCGATCGGGGGGGCGGTAGTGCTCATGGGAGAGGGGCGACGGCTCCGATCCTACTGTTCCTTCCTCGACGCCGGCTCGGTGCCCGCCCTGCGGACGAGGCGAGAAACCGCCCGCTAGGTTCAAGGCCGACAAACCGTGCCATCCGACAGAACGTGCCGAGGGGGACCCGTTGCTCTCAACCATGCAGGACGTCGACCTGAGCATCACCTCGTTGTTCCGACACGGCCAGCGGGTTCACCGGCGCAGCAAGGTGCTCACCTACGACGGCACCGGTTTCCACACCGTCACGTTCGGCGAGGTGGCGGAGCGCACGGAGCGCCTGGCGGGGGCGCTGCGCCGGCTCGGGATCGTCGAGGGTGATCGGGTGGCCACGCTCATGTGGAACACCTCCGAGCATGTCGAGGCGTATTTCGCCATCCCGGGCATCGGGGCGGTGGTCCACACCCTGAACCTGCGGTTGTTCCCCGACCAGCTGGTTCACATCGTCAATGAGGCGGCCGACCGGGTGATCATCGTGCATGGCACGGTCACGCCGTTGCTGGCCAAGGTGGCGGCCGAGCTCATCGGCGTCGAGCACGTGATCGTCGTCGACGACGGGGCCCCGGTCGCCCCCGAGCTCGATGCCGCCTTCGACTCGATCCTGGCCTACGAGGACCTGCTGGCCGCCGAGGAGCCCGGATTCGACTGGCCCGTGATCGACGAGCGGTCGGCGGCGGCCATGTGTTACACCAGCGGCACCACCGGCGATCCCAAGGGTGTCGTCTACAGCCACCGTTCGACGTTCCTTCACGCCTTCGCGGTCAACAACTCGGCGTCGAGCATGGTGTTCTCGGAGCGGGAGCGGGCCCTGGTCATCGTCCCCATGTTCCACGTCAACGCCTGGGGTTACCCCTATGTGTGCTGGATGAACGGCGCCGACATGGTCATGCCCTCCCGGTTCTTGCACGGCGAGCCCATCGCCCAGATGATCGAGAAGGCCAGGCCGACGGTCTCCGCCGGCGTCCCGACCATCTGGGGTTCGCTGCTCGCCTACGTCGACGAGCACCCTGAGACCGACCTGTCGTCGATCAAGTGCCTCAACAGTGGTGGCGCCGCCCTGCCGCCGTCGATGATCGAACGCTTCGACCGGCTCGGGGTCCGCATCATCCAGGGCTGGGGCATGACCGAGACCAGCCCCATCTGCGCCCTCAGCGAGCCACCGGTCCAGGAGAGCTCCGACAGCGTCGAGTGGCGGGCCCGGACCGGGCGGATCGTGCCCGGCGTGGAGATCCGCATCATGACCGACGCCGGCCAGGTTGCCCCCTGGGACGGCAAGACCACCGGGGAGATCGAGGTCCGAGGGCCTTGGATCACCGGCTCGTACTACAAGGATCCGGCCGAGGAGAAGTTCCACGACGGCTGGTTGCGCACCGGCGACATCGGCAGCATCGACGACTACGGCTTCATCCAGATCAGCGACAGAGTCAAGGACGTCATCAAGTCCGGCGGGGAGTGGATCTCCTCGGTGGCCCTCGAGACGGAGCTGACCGGCCACCCCGAGGTGTCCGAGGCGAGCGTCGTGGGGGTGGCCGACGAGCGCTGGACCGAGCGGCCCCTGGCCGTCGTGGTCCGCCGGTCGGACTCCCAGATCAGCGCCGACGCGTTGGCTGCCTGGCTCAAGGAGCGAGTTCCGTCCTGGTGGGTGCCCGAGCGGTGGTCCTTCGTCGCCGAGTTGCCGAAGACGTCGGTCGGCAAGTTCGACAAGAAGCAGATTCGCTCCTCCGAGAAGGAAGGCTCACTCCAGGTCGAACGCCTGGGCTGAGCCGCCACCGGGCCCGGGCGACCGGTTCAGGAAGACGGGTCAGGACCTGCCGGCGGGGGTGCGTCGGTCGGGGGCGCCCAGCCCGAGGTGTCGGGAGCGGCGGCGCCCGGCGGGGGTGGTGGTCCGGGGAAGGGCACCAGCCCCAACCGGGCCTCGATCGGCGCCATCGTCGCGTCCATGCCGGCGGCCAACTGCTCGACCAGGCCCAGATCGGCCCGCCCGGCGTGGTGGGCGTAGTACGCCTGGCCGAGGACCTTGAACATCTCCTCGGCGTCGCGCTTGGCCTGAGCCTGGTCCAGCTTGGCCTGGCTCTTGGTGATGCCGTCCTGGGCGGATGCCACCACGTCGGTGGCCGTCTCCCTGACCCGGTCCATGAAGCCCATCGTTCGCTCCTTGCCATGACGGTCGCTGGACTCAGTGTGCCACCGCTGGCGGCGCTCAGGGTTCGAGGAGGGACCCGTCGTTGACGGTGGAGGCGGCCAGTCGCTGATCGTGCGGCTCCGGGGAGCCATCAGGTGCACCGGCCAGATCGTTGTGCCCGGGCAGAGTCTTGGCGATGGCGGCAGCGACGCCCGGACCGTCGAGGCCGAGCTGGGCCAGGATCCGGTCGATCTTTCCTTGGGGAATGAACGACGTCGGTACCCCGAGGACGAGGGCCGGCGGGCTTACCCGGGTCTCTGACAGATCGGCCACCGCGTCGGCCAGGACCGAGCCTGCACCGCCGGTGCGGATCCCATCCTCGACGGTCACCACCAGGCCGTGGAGGCCGGCGTCGGTGATCATGGCCGGATCGAAGGGACGGACGACTCGAACGTCCCAGATGGTGGTGTCCACACCGTCGGCGGCGAGGATCTCGGCCGCCTCCTCGGCGGAGTCGAGCATCTTGCCGACGGCCAGGATGCAGACCGAGCCGTCACCCGTGCGCACCTTGCGGGCGGAGAGGCCGGCACCGACCTGGTCCGGGGGGACCTGACGAGCTGCGGTCTTCGGATAGCGGATTGACGACGGACCCGACAGGCCCAGAGCGGTGTCGAGCATGACCCCGAGCTCCTGGGCGGACGACGGGGCGAAGACCGTCATCCCCGGGATCTTCAGGCACAGGGCCATATCCAGGATGCCGTGGTGGCTGGGACCATCATCACCGGTGATGCCAGCCCGGTCGAGAGCGAAGACCACGGGCAGGCCGTGCAGACCGACGTCAAGGTTGGCCTGGTCGAACGCCCGGCTGAAGAACGTCGAGTAGACGGCCACGACCGGTCGCAGGCCGGCCATGGCCATGCCCGCCGCCGAGGTCACCGCTGTCTGCTCGGCGATGCCGACATCGAAGCAGCGGTCAGGCCAACGGTCGGCGAAGGGCAGCAGGCCTACAGGCCCGGACATGGCCGCCGAGATGGCCACCACGTCGGCGTGGGCCTCGCCCTGGGCGATCATCGCCTCATTGAACGCCTGGCTGTAGCCCTTGGGGCCCTTGCTCGCGGGGTCAGGACCGACCACCGGATCGAACACCGAGGCATCGTGGAGGCATTTCTCGTCGTCGCTCTCCGCCGGTCCGTAGCCCCGACCCTTCTGGGTGACCACATGCACGACGATGGGTCCGTCGAACTCGGTGGCCTGGCGCAGGGCCATCTCCACGCCCAACTGGTCATGGCCATCGATGGGGCCGACGTAGCGAACACCCAGAGCCTCGAAGAACGCCGGGGGCTCGATGACCTCGCGGACCGCCGAGTACAGACCCTGCAGGCTCTGGTAGGCCAGCCCCCCCACGCCGGGCACGTCGCGCAGCGCCTCTTCCATGCGGCCCCGCACCGAGCGCAGACCGGGATGAAGGCGCAACTTGGTCAGGCTCTCGGAGAGCCGCGAGATCGTCGGTGCGTACGAGCGGCCGTTGTCGTTCAGCACGATGACGACCGGGCTGCCGTAATGACCCAGGTTGTTGAGACCCTCGAAGGCCATCCCACCGGTCATGGACCCGTCGCCGATCACCGCCACCACCCGGCGGTCGGGGGTGGCGCTGCGGGCCACCCCGGCGGCCACCCCGTGGGCGTAGGAGAGGATGGTCGAAGCGTGACTGTTCTCCACCCAGTCGTGGACCGATTCGGCTCGGGACGGGTAGCCGGACAAGCCACCGGGCTGGCGCAGGGTTTCGAACATCTCCCGCCGACCGGTCACGATCTTGTGCACATAGGCCTGGTGGCCGGTGTCCCACAGCAGGATGTCACGGGGGGAGTTGAACACCCGGTGCAGGGCGAGGGTCAGCTCCACCGCGCCCAGGTTGGAACCGAGGTGCCCGCCCGTGACCGAAACCGCCTGCACGATGAACGCCCGGATCTCCGCCGCCAGCGTCTCCAACTCCACCGCATCCAGCTTTCGCAGATCAGCAGGACAGGTGATCGACTCCAACAACATTCGTTCAACGTACCGCCTGCGGGCCCAAACGGAGCACCGCGGCCGTAGGGTTAGCCGCCGTGGATCGGTACCAGTACCTGTTGGTCATGGCCGGCTGCGTGGTGCTCACCGCCCCGCTCGAGATCGTCCTGGGGGCCCGGGTGTGGCGTCAGCCCCGGCGTCTCGTGCGGGCCCTGATCGGTCCCGCGCTCATCTTCTCCCTGTGGGACGTTGCCGCTATCGCCCATCACCACTGGAGCTACAGCGGGCGGTACACGACCGGCTGGGACCTGCCCGGGGGCCTGCCGGTGGAGGAGGTGGTGTTCTTCCTCGTCATCCCCATCTGCGCCCTCCTCACCTATGAGGCGGTGACCGCCATGGTGGCCAGGCTGCGCCGCCTCCGGGTCCCCGTCGGGGAGCGATGATGTACACCCTCTGGGCCCTCGTGGCCGCCACCGCGGTCATCAGCATAGAGGCACTGTGGCTGCACACCGGGCTGTTCCGGCGCCCGGCGTACTGGGTGACCCTGGCCATCACCTGGGGGTTCCAGATCCCCGTCGACGGGTGGTTGACGAAGCTCTCGGCGCCGGTGGTGATCTACAACTCGAAGGAGCTCTCCGGCGTCCGCTTTCCCTGGGACATCCCCATCGAGGACTTCGCCTACGGCTTCGCGCTGGTCACGCTGGTGCTCCTCGTGTGGGTGCGGGAGCGCCCGGCGCGGCCCAGCTAGGCGCAGCCCCTGGGTAGCATCGCCTTGATGACGATCGAAGACCTGGTCGCCGGCGCTGTGGCGTTCACCCTGATGGAGCCGGTCACCTACGCGGCTCACCGCTGGGTGATGCACGGGCTCGGTTGGGCACTGCACCGTTCCCACCACCGCGTCCGCCGCCCGTCGGGGTCCTTTGCCGCCCAGGTGGAGGCCAACGACTGGTTCCCGGTGATGTTCGCGGCGGCCACCATCGCAGCCATGGCCCTGGCGACCGCCCAGCCCGGGGCCCACCTGCTTCTCCCCGCCGGAGTTGGGGTGACGGCGTATGGGGTGGCGTACGCCGCCGTGCATGACCTCTACATCCACGGCCGCTTCGTCCGCCTGCCGACCCTACGGCCCTTCGAGCGTCTCCGCGACGCCCACGCCCTGCACCATCGCTACGGAGGGGAGCCCTACGGGATGCTGTGCCCGATCGTCCCCCGGGAGCTACGGGCCCGAGCGCTGGCCCCCTCGCAGAGTTAGGCGGCCCCGGCCGGCTCACCTTGTCAACGGGCCAGCGTCGCCCGGCCCACCACCGCCAGCTTTCGGCCCAGGGGGACGCGGACCCGACGGGAGAACACGTCGTAGCCGGCGGCTTCGATCCTTGCCAGGATCCCGCTGTAGAGACGGTGGGCGCCGCCGATGCAGCGCCCCGAGAGCGCGGGGAGCAGGGGGATCCCGGCCTCCGCCGAGCGGTAGTAGGCCCGGGTGCGGTCGATCTCGAAGCGCATGAGCTCGACCCATTCTGGCGTCACCCGCCGCCCCGCCAGCGCCGGCGCCGCCCCGAAGCGGTCGATGTCGACCTGCGGCAGGTAGACGCGGCCGCGATCGAGGTCCTCGGCCACGTCCCGCAGGAAGTTGGTGACCTGGAAGGCGATGCCCAGGTCCCGGGCCGGACCGGTGGCGACCGCCAGGTCGTCCGGTTCGAGGATGGGCAGCATCATCTCGCCGATGACCGCCGCCGAGCCGTCCATGTAGCCGAGAAGATCGTCGAAGGTGTCGTAGCGATCGACGGTCAGGTCCATGGTCATCGACCGCAGGAAGCGCCGGAAGCAGTCGGGGTCGATGTCGAACGCCCGGGTGGTGTGGACGACGGCCTTGAGGACCGGGTCGACCGACCGCCCCCGGTCCAGGTCGGCGAAGAACCGGTCCCCGAAGGCGACCAGGGCCGCGGCCCGTTGGTCGGAGGGCGTCGGCCCCATGTCGTCCACGATGTCGTCGGCGTATCGGCAGAACCCGTAGAGGGCGTGGACGTGGTGGCGCTTGACGGCAGGGAGCAGGAACGTCGACCAGTAGTAGGTGGTCCCGTGGCGACGGTTGAGCTCCCGGCACCGCCGGTAGCTCTCCTCCAGCGTGGGGCCCACCGTCACCGGGGCAACGGGGGGCGTCCGGCCAGCTCGTCGACCCGGTCGGCGGCCAGCCGTCCCGATACCAGGACCATGGGCACGCTGACGCCGGGCACGGTCCCCGAGCCGACCAGCACCAGGCCTGGTACCCGACGGTCCCGGTTCGGTGGTCGCCACGGCCCGGTCTGGAAGAAGCGGTGGGAGAGAGCGAAGGGAGTGCCGCGCTCCATGCCCTGCGCCTCCCAGTCGGTCGGGTCGATGAACCGCTCGGTGACCACGTCGTCGACGGGGTAGCCCAGCGCCGCAAGACGGTCGATCAGGCTGGAACGGATCCGGTCACGTTCCACCGTCCAGTCAAGCTTGCCGTCGAGGTTGGGCACCGGTTCGAGGGCGTAGATGACGTGGCCGCCCGGCGGGGCCAGACCCGGGTCACCGACGGTCGGGCAACACACCAGGATGGCCGGATCGGGCTGGCGGGTCCCGGTGTGCAGCAGGGCATCGAACGATCCTTTCCAATCCCGGCCGAAGTGGATGTTGTGGTGTCCGACCCCGGCCGGGAGGGCCCCCCGCACCCCTGCCAGCCACAGTGCGCATGAGGGCGAATATTCCCCACGTCGAGCGACGCGCGGCATTCGGGTCTCGGGAAGCAGCTCGCGGTACACGGCCGGGACGTCGGGGTTCGCCACCACCGTGTCGGCCCCAAGGAACGTGCCGTCCTCGAGCCGCACCCCGGTGACCGGGCCGGTCGTCCCTGTCCGGCGGACGATGCGCTCGACCGGGGCGCGGTAGACGATGTCCGCCCCGGACTTGACGGCGGCGTCGGC
>JALYVP010000105.1 GCA_030853185.1 Actinomycetota bacterium
CCTTCGAGAACTGCCACCCCGGCCGTCGGCCTGCCCTCCAGGGACGAGCTGACCCAGGCCTGGGGGGACCGCATACTGAGCGGCCTGCGCCCCGGGGTCAGGGTGTACTTCGCCCCCGGCCGGTTCGTGGCCGTCGAGGATGCCACCGCCGTGTTTGCGCTGCCCGACAAGGGCTTGCTGTCGAGGGCCCAACCGGTCCGGGCCGAAGCCGAAGAGGCGTTGGCGGCCGTGTTCGGGAGGTCCGTTCCCCTTCGTCTCGTTGTCGACGATGGCGCCGTTCCCGCTACCAGCTCACCTCCGCCGGACCGACCCGACGACCCCGACGACTACGACTTCGAGACCCTCCAAGACGCCGGGTCGGCGGTAGTGTCCCCCGAACAGCGCCTGCTGCAGGCGTTCCCCGGTGCCGAGGAGGTCGCCCCGTGACGGATCAAGAGCCGACAGGGAAAGAGTCCCCGCCACCCGGAGAGTCCCTGCTACCCGGAGAGTCCCTGCTACCCGGAGAGTCCCTGACCTCGGACTTGTCGGCGACGCCGGACTTCAGTGACCTGCTCTCCCAGCTGGGGGAGGTCACCTCCAACCTGCAGGCGGCCCAGGCCGAGGCCGCCGCCCAGGTCGTGGAGGGAAGCGCCGGCGGGGGAGCGGTCCGGGTCAGGATGACCGCCGGCATGGAGGTCGAGTCCGTGGTCATCGACCCGTCGGTCATTGATCCGGCGGAGGCCGAGCTCCTCGGTGACCTGGTGCTGGCCGCCTTTCGTGACGCTGTCGAGCACGCCAACCACGTGCAAGCCGCCGCCATGGGCGGCGTCGGTCTCGGCGGCGCCGGCGGGCTCCTCGGGCTGTGAGGCGGCCTGCCCGTGAGCAGCCCTGCCGGTGCCCGCCACTGCGGGTGAGCAGGCCCTGCTAGTGAGCCGGCCCCGCCCGTAGATGTACGCCGCCGCAGTCCAAGACCTCATCGACGAGCTCGGCCGCCTTCCCGGCGTGGGGCCCAAGTCGGCGCAACGGATCGCCTTCCACCTCCTCAAGCTGGCGCCCGAGGATGCGCTGCGGCTGTCGCAGGCCATCGTTGTGGTCAAGGAGCGGGTGTCATGGTGCCGCCGGTGCTTCAACGTGGCCGAAGGCGCCGGCCCCGGGGCCGGTGACGGCGCGTTGATCGGTGCCGACGACCAAGACGGGGAGGGCGGGGAGCCTCCGGCCGGGATCCCCACAGAGTGCGACATCTGCCGGGACTCCGAACGGGACCCGGAGGTGATCTGCGTGGTCGAGGAACCGCGCGACGTCGTGGCCGTGGAGAAGACCCGGGAGTTCCGCGGCCGCTACCACGTCCTGCAAGGCGCCATCAGCCCCATCGACGGGGTCGGGCCCGATCAGCTCCGGGTCCGCGAGCTCCTCGCCCGCCTGGAGTCCGAGCCCGTCAAAGAGATCATCCTGTGCACCAACCCCAACATCGAGGGCGACGCCACCGCTCTGTACCTGGCGTCACTGCTCAAGGTCCTGCCCGTCACCGTGACCCGCATCGCCAGCGGGCTGCCCGTCGGCGGGGACCTGGAATACGCTGACGAGCTGACCCTGGGCCGGGCCCTGGAGGGTCGTCGGACCCTGGACTAGGGAGAGGCAGGTCAGCGCTCGGCCAGGCTGCGGACCACCAGGGCGTCGCCCTGACCGCCGCCGCCGCAGAGGGCGGCGACCCCGACGCCGCCGCCCTGGCGGCGCAGCTCGGAGAGCAGGGTCAGGGCCAGGCGGTTGCCGGACATGCCGAGGGGGTGGCCCAGGGCGATGGCGCCGCCGTTGGCGTTGACGACGTCGGAGGAGAGGCCCAGCTCGTCCATGGAGCCGAGGGCGACGGCGGCGAAGGCCTCGTTGAACTCGAAGAGGTCGACATCGCCCAGCTTCATGCCGACCTTGTCGAGGGCCCTGGTCGTCGAACGGGACGGTTGGGTGAGAAGGCAGGTGTCGGGCCCGGCGACCATCCCGTAGCTGAGAACCTCGCCCAGGGGGGCGACGCCGTGACGCTCGGCGGCCGCTCGGGACATGATCACCAGGGCCGAGGCGCCGTCGGAGATCTGGCTGGCGTTGCCGGCAGTGATCGAACCGTCCGGGTCGAATGCGGGGCGCAGCTTGCTCAGCGACTCACTGGTCGTGCCCGGTCGGATCCCCTCGTCGGTGTCGACGACGATCGGGTCACCGCGGCGGCGGGGGACGTCGACCGTGACGATCTCCTCAACGAAGAGGCCGTCCTTGGTCGCCCGGGCCGCCCGTTCGTTGGACAGGGCGGCGAAGGCGTCCTGGCGCTGGCGCGTCACCGCCGGGAACTGCGGCAGGTAGTGCTCGGTGTCGACGCCCATGGCCTCGTGGCTGCGGGCGTCCTCGAGGCCGTCGTGCATCAACGAGTCGACCAGGGTGGCGCCACCCAGGCGGAACCCGGCCCGGGCCCCGGGGACCAGGTACGGGGCTGAGGTCATGGACTCCATGCCCCCGGCCACCACGATCTCGGCGTCACCATTGGCGATCATCAGGTCGGCCTGGTACACGGCGTTGAGGCCCGACAGGCACACCTTGTTGACCCCCGAGGCCGGCGTGGTCAGGGGGATGCCGGCCCGGGCCGCAGCCTGACGGGACGGCACCTGGCCGGCGCCGGCGTCGAGGACCTGGCCCATGATCACGTAGTCCACATCGGCGGGGGCGACCCCGGCCCGCTCGAGGGCGGCGGTGATGGCAAACCCGCCGAGCTCGACGGCAGACAGTCCGGCGAAGGCCCCGGACAGCTTGCCGATCGGGGTGCGGGCCCCGGTGACGATGACGGATCCGGCCATGCTTTGCCTCCAGGCGACAACATCGAGGAAGGGGGGAATGTCCTCGCCGAGCTTACGGGGACGGCCGCCGAAGGCGTCCGTGCCGGCTGGCACAACGCCAGGCCCACCGTGGGCTCAGGCCAGCTCGTGTTCCCCCAGGAACCCGGCGACGAGGGGGACGAACTCCTCGGGCCGTTCGAAGGCGACGGCGTGGCTGGAGCCGGGGCCCTTGAACATCTCGAGCCTGGCCCCGGGGATGGCGTCGGCCACGGCCTGGCCCCGCCACGGCGGGGTGAGCAGGTCCTGCTCCCCGGCGACCACCAGGGTGGGAGCGGTGATGGACTCCAGCCGGCCCCGGCTGTCATGGGCGAAATCGGCGTCCCACTGCTCGGCCGTGGTCCGGATCTGCACCTCGGTCTGGGGGAAGGTGGGCAACGCCTCGGCCATCAGCGCCTCGAATGCCTCGGAGTTGAGCAGCTCGGGGGAGAAGGCCATGCCGATGGCGGCCATCGCCTCCTCCCGGTCTCCGCAGTTCCAGGCGCCCCGCAGGCCGGCCAGGATGGCCCGCTGGAAGTTGTCGACGTGATCCCACGTGGCGTAGAGGACCAGGGCGCCGACCCGTTCGGGATGGGCGATGGCCAGCTCCTGGGCGGTCGCCGACCCGAGGGACCAGCCCAGCACGTGGGCCCGTCCGATGCCCAGGGCGTCGAGGAGGGCGACGGCGTCGGTGGCCAGGCCGCCCGCGGAGATCTCGGCGGTGCCCCGCGTCGAGTCCCCCATGCCCCGGTGGTCGTAGCAGATGACCCGGTACCCGTTGGCGGCGAACGCCTCGGCCAACGCCGTCCACAGCTTGTAGGACTGCGAGGTGCCACAGATCATGAGGAGCGGCTCGCCCCCCTCGTCGCCGGAGATCGCCGTGTCCAGGACCGTGCCGGCCCCGATGTCGGTCAGCGTCATCGTTTTCCTCTTCTCCCCGTGGAGCGTGCTGCAGACAGCCTGTCACGGCGGCTTCGCCAGCGTCAACGTGGCCGGCGATACGCTGGGTCGATGACCACGACCGTCGAGCCCCTTCTGACCGAGGTCGACCACGTGGCGATCGCCGTGCGCGACCTTGACGCCGCCATCGCCTGGTACGCAGCCACCTTCGGCGCCATCGTCGAGCACCGCGAGGTGGTCGACCACGACGGCGTCGAGGAGGCCCTCCTGGCCGTCGCCGACTCCTACATCCAGCTCCTGACCCCCACCCGCCCGGATTCCACGGTGGCCCGGTACCTCGACGCCAAAGGGGAGGGCCTGCACCACATCGGGTACCGGGTGGCCGACTGTGGCGCCGCCCTGGCCGCGGCCAAGGCCTCCGGGGCCCGCAGCATCGACGATGCGCCGCGACCGGGCTCGAGGGGGACGACGGTGGCATTCCTGCACCCCAAGACCTCGTTCGGGACCTTGATCGAGCTGGTCGAGGAATGACCAGGGCAGCGGTGGCAGAGTCAACCATCCGGTCCAACGACCCGTGCTGGTGCGGCAGCGGCCGCAAGTACAAGCGGTGTCATCGGGGCCTGGAGGGCAAGGTGCTCCCCGGCCACGTCTCCCCCATGCGCGCCGTGCCCGCCGGCATCGTGGCCACCGACTACTACGAGACCGGCCGGGTGCACCGCCGCGACGAGCCCATGGTCAAGGCGCCCGACGTCATCGCCCGGATGCGCCGGGCGGGCCGGATCGCGGCCGAGGTCCTGGCTGCCACCGGTGCCGCTGTCGCCCCCGGGGTGACCACCGACGAGCTCGACGTCATCGCCCACGGCGCCTACGTGGAGAGGGGATCGTTCCCGAGCACCCTGAACTACCACGAGTACCCCAAGTCGATCTGCACCTCGGTCAACGAGGTCATCTGCCACGGCATCCCCGACGACCGGGCCCTCGTCGCCGGCGACATCGTCAACATCGACGTCACCGCCTACATCGACGGGGTCCACGGCGACTGCAGCGGGATGTTCACCGTCGGTGACGTGGACCAGGCGTCGCGCGACCTGATCGACGTGACCCGGCGCTGCCGGGAGCTGGGCATCGCTGCGATCCGCCCGGGCCGGCCCATCTCCGACGTCGGCCGGGCCATCGAGGACCACGCCACCGCCGGCGGCTACGGCGTGGTCCGCAGCTTCGTCGGTCACGGCATCGGCGAGCAGTTCCACGTCTCGCCATCCGTGCCCCACTACTACACCCCCGAGGCATCGACCGTCATGGAGCCGGGCATGGTCTTCACCATCGAGCCGATGATCACCGTCGGGTCGTGGCGGGAGAAGATGTGGGACAACGGGTGGACGGCGGTAACCGTTGACGGGTCGCGCACCGCCCAGTTCGAACACACCCTCCTTGTCACCGAGGACGGAGCCGAGGTGCTCACCCCCGAACCCTCCACCCGCTGAGCCGGCCCGTGGCTGAGGCCGGCGGAGCGGGCCGACTTCTGCGTCGCGGGGCGGCCCGCGCTGCGAGTTGGGTGGCGCCGGAGGACAACCCCTCCGGTGTCATCTACGGCACCATCACGGCCGGGGCCCTGTTGGTAGCGGAGAGCACGCGGCACGAGACCAGTCTCGAGGCGGCCGGTGCGACCACCATCGCCCTCAGCATCTACTGGCTCGTCCACGCCTACTCGTCTGCGTTGGGAGAACGCCTGAAGGAGCCGGGGCGGCGGTGGACGGCCCGGCATCTGGGGACGGTCGCCGTCCGTGAGCTGTCCCTGCTGAAAGGTGCGGCCATTCCCCTGGTGGTGCTCATCATCGCCGAGGTGGGTGGCGCCGGACCCGGTGACGCCACGACCGCAGCGGTGGGTGCTGCCGTCCTCCTGCTCGTGGTCCTGGAGGCCATCTCCGCACTCCGTTGTGGCTTGAGCACCCTGGCCCTGGTCGTCCAGATCTCCGTCAGCGCCGTGATCGGTACCGCCGTGTTGGCTCTCAAGATCGCCATCCATTGACGGCCGGTTGGCGAGCTCGCTGGCGGGCTCCCCGGTGGGCCAGGGCGGCCAGGTAGCCCACCGTCGCCACCCCGATGATGGAGAACGACACCGGCAGGTCCGGCACCGCGTAGGACAGGGCGATCCCGACCCACATGGCGGCGACGGCCAACGCGACCGACAGGCCGACGGCCACCCACGGCCGGTCGCTCAACGTCTGGGCGGTCGCCGCCGGGGCGGACAGCAGGCCGAGGAGGAGCATGGCCCCCACTGCCTGGGTGGCCTCGCCGGCGGTGACGCCCACCACGACGAGGAACCCGACACCGAGCACCCTCACCGGCACCCCCCTCGCCGCTGCCACCGCCTCATCGATCGACGCGAACAGCAGGGGCCGGGCGATGGCGGCCATGACCGCGACCACGGCGATGGCGATGAGGGCGCCGGCCGCGGTCTGGGACCGGCTGAGGCCGAAGATCGAGCCGAACAGCACGTTCGGCCCGGCGGTGCCATTCCCCCCGTTGCCGGAGGTGGCGTACAACGTCAGGAACAGCACCCCCAGACCGAGGATCCAGGCGAAGGTGTTGCCGATGACCACGTCGTCAGGTCGGCCCCGGGTGCCCAGCGCGGCCATGGCCACCGAGAAGATCACGCACCCGGCGAACAGGCCGACGCGCAGGTCGATGCCGGCGGCGAGGGCAGCCAGAGCGCCGGTGAAGGCCACATGGGAGAGGGCGTCGCCGGTGAACACCTGGGCCCGCAGGACCACGAAGTAACCGACCAGGCCGCACGCCACCGCTACCGGCGTCCCGAGGAGGAGAGCCCGGTCGATGAAGCCGTGGGCCAGCAGGTGGACGACGCCGGTCACCGGGTCCGTCACCGGGGCACTGCCGTCGCCGGCCCCGCGGCCCGAGGGCGGTCCCGGCGTCGACCCCACCGGGCCCGCGCCCGGTTGGCCACGACCGCGCCGGCATAGGCGATGAACCCGAAGGTGGTGATGAAGAATCCCGTCGGGTAGGCCGAGAAGTACGCGACGCCGACGCCCAGCCACACCACGACCACGCCGATGGCCACACTGAGGGCCAGACCGGTCGAGGGCGCCGACGTGAGCTGCTGGGCGGCGCCCGGCGGCATCACCAGCAGAGCGAACACCAGCAGGGCGCCGGTGATCTGGCTGATCTCGGCGACGGCGACGGCGAGGACGACGAGGAACACGGCCGACACCAGCCGCACCGGCACCCCCCGGCCGGCCGCGACGGAGGGGTCGACCGACGAGAACAGCAGGGGCCGGCCGATCACGGCCAGGGCGGCCACGGCGGCGGCGGCGACGGCACCGAGGACGAGGACCTGGTCGTCGGTCACGCCCAGGAACGTCCCGAACAGCAGGTTGTCGAGCGTGCTCGACAGGAAGCCGCCGTACAGGTGGGAGAACAAGAACCCGCATCCCAGGGCGAACGCCTGGATGACACCGACCACGGCCGGTTCCGCCGAGAAGCCCCGCCGGTCGGCGGAGTAGGGGACGGCGCTGATGACCAGGGCGGCGGCGATGCACAGCCCGAAGTAGCCCCAGCCGCCGGCCACACCCACGACGAGGGCGCCGGCGGCGCCGGGGAACGACACCACCGACAGGGTGTGGCCGACGAACGCCTGGCGGCGCAGAACCATGAACCACCCGGCGATCCCGGCCACGACGGCGGTGATCGTCGCCGACCGCAGGGCGTTGATCATGAAGTGGTAGGCCAGCAGGGCCTGGACGTCGGCCACCAGGTCCCATCGCAGGTGGACTCCGGCGTCGGCCACCAGCCCGGTCATTCGCCAGGTCCAGTCATCGGGCGTGGCGATCGGAGTGCATCGCCGGCGCGTCCGGTTGGCCCACCACGACCAAACGGCCATCGGAGGTGGCCAGCACCTCGATCGGGGTGCGGTAGAGACGGGTCAGGGCCTCGCTGGTGATGACATCGGAGACCGGTCCCGACACCGCCCCTCCAGGCCCCAGGTAGATGACCCGGGCCAGGTCGCCGATGATGGGGTTGACGTCGTGGGCGACGATGACGACCGCCACGTTCTCGGCGCGACTGATCCCGGAGATGAGGGCGGCGACGGCCGCCTGGTTGGGCAGGTCGAGGCTGTCGAGGGGTTCGTCCAGGAGCAACAATCGGGGTCTCTGCACGAGCGCTTGGGCAATGAGGAGGCGTTGCTGCTCGCCACCCGAGAGCTGGCCGATGGGCCGGGACGCGTAGGCCGTGGCATCGACCAGGTCGATGACCTCGTCGATGCGGTGTTGCTGGGCCCGCCGCCGTTTGGAGAACCACCGGCTTCCCGGCATGGGCATGCCCCACCGGGCGCCCTCGAGGCCGAGACGGACCACGTCGGTTCCTCGCACCGCCAGCCCGGGGTCGAAGCTGCGGCGCTGCGGCAGATAGCCGACCTCGGGGCGCGACTCACCCGGGGCCCGGCCCAGCACTCGGATCCGGCCGCTGGTCAGCGGGAGGAGACCGAGGATGGCCTTGATCAGGGTGGACTTGCCCACCCCGTTGGGGCCGAGGACGGCCACGAGCTCCCCGGCTGCCACCTCCACGCTGACGTCGTGCCAGACGACCCGCCCGCCCAGGCTGATGCTGGCGCCGGTGACCTCCAGGGTCGGCCCGGGGGTGCCCGCCAAGCGCGGCCCGGTGCCGGCCGGCCCTGTGCCGGCCGGCCCGGTCATGGTCCGGCCGTCTTGTCGAGGGCGTCCAGGATGCCCTGGAGCTGGCGGGTCTGCCACTCCTGAAACGAGTGGCGCGCCGGGGTGAGGGTCTCGGTGATGGTCGTCGTCGGGATCCCCGCCCTCCGGCACTCGGCCAGCTGGGCGTTCACGTCGGGTGTCGTGTTCTGGCTGTTGTAGACGTACAGCTTGATCCGGTGATGGGCGATCTGGTCGTCGATGGTGGACTTGTCGGCGGCGGACACATCGCTCCCCTCGCTGATCGTCTTGAGGAACGAGGCCGGGGTGATCAGGTTCAGGCCCAACGCCGGGGCCAGCAGGGAGAAGATCGACTCCGACGCCCCGACCGGGGTGCCGGCGTAGCGCCCCTTGATCTGGGCGACGAGGTGGTTGAACGGCGCCAGCCCCACCTGTTCGGTTCGGGCGGCCTGGGCCGAGAAGAGGCCGGCGTCGGCCGGATCGATCTTCGAGTAGTCCGCCGCCATGGCCGCGATCACCCTGGTGACGTCGCCCGGGTCGTACCAGCGGTGCGGGTTGGCCCCGCCCTCGAGGCCCAGGACCTTGCCGACGTCGAGCACGGTCCGCGGGCCCGGGTCGGCAGCGAGCAGCTTGGGGGCCCATCCGTCGTAGCCGACGCCGTTGTCGATCACCATGGCGGCCATGGCCACGCTCCGCCCGTCCGAGGCGGTGGGCTCGTAGCTGTGGGGGTCGGCGTTGGGATCGGTGATGATGCTTGTCACCGACACGTGGCTGCCCCCGACCTGGGCAGCCAGGTTGCCCCAGAAGTTCTCGGCGGCCGCCACCTCGATGACCTTGTGGGCGCCGGCCGGGGTGGTGGCGGCGGCGTTGGTGCCGCAGCCGGTCGCCACCGCCACGGTGGCGGCGATCATGGCAGCGATCACGGGGAGGAGGGGGCGCCGGCGTGGTGGCGGCGAGGGCGGCATCTCAGGTAAACGTAGTCTGAGACTGAGTCTCAGAGCAAGTCCAGCGCCACCACCGTCCCATCTGTTTCTATGAGGGAGTGAGAATGGCAACCACAACCGGGGTCGACGACCTCCATCCCGTTGTCGAGGAACGGCTGCGTCGGGTGGACCAGCGCTACACCGCCGGCCGGCGGGCCATCGTCGCCCTCCTGGTCGATGCCGGTCACCCGGTCAGCATCGGCGACATCGCCGGGCTCAACCCCGCCCTCCCCCGCAGCTCCGCCTACCGGCACCTGGTCGACCTGCAGTCGGCCGGCATCGTGCGGCGGGTGGCGGCCAACGACGAATTCGCCCGTTTCGAGCTGGCCGAGGATCTCACCGAGCACCACCATCACCTGTGCTGCACCAACTGCGGGAAGGTGGTCGACATCACCCTGTCGGCAGCCATCGAGCGCAGCCTCGACCGCCACCTCGGTGACCTGTGCCGGGACCAGGGTTTCCAGGCGACCAGCCATCGGGTCGACGTCATGGGGCTGTGCGCCGACTGCAGCTGAGCGCCGACGGCCCGGGGGCCTCGGCGGTCAGGTCCCGGGCGGGGGGATGGCGTCGATGACCGCCGGATCCCCGCGGTAGTGGATGGCGTTGATGCCGAGGGCGGAGGCGGCGGCCACGTTTGCCTCCCGGTCATCGATGAACCACACGTCGCGCGCAGCGGCGCCGAGGGCGTAGAGAGCCTGGCGGTAGATGGACGGATCGGGCTTGGTGGCACCCAGGCGGGCGCTGAACAACCGGGGGGAGAACGGCGCCAGCCACGCCAGACCGTCGACGACGTCAGCTACCTCGTGGGGGGCATTGGACAGCAGGGCCAGCCGCATGCCCCTGGACGACGCTCGCTCGGCGGCCTCGAGTGCCGCCGGGGAGGGATGGACCCAGCCCCGGATGTCGACGTCGACGAGGGCGGCCAGATGATCGCTTGGCACAGGGCCGCCCAGGGCCGACGCCCAGAACTCTGAGGCGGTGATGTCGCCCCGGTCGTACTCGACACGCCGGCGCCAGTAGATCTCGTCGAACGACCCGGAGCTCAGGCCGCTCAAGTCGACCAGGGCGGCCACGTCTGTCGCCGGCGGGGGTAAGCACAGCACCTCCCCGTAGTCGCAGAGAAGCCAGGAGTTGGAGGTCGTCACGGTAGGAGCGTCCCTTCCCGGATCGGGGGGCCAGGAGGCCGCCGCTCGACGGTCGGATCCGGTGACGGGTCGGTGAGCACCCCCGCCAGCGAGGCGGTGACCAAACAGACGACCACCACCACGATCAGGGCCGTGG
>JALYVP010000010.1 GCA_030853185.1 Actinomycetota bacterium
GGGAAGGACCGGTGAAGGGCCGCGAGACGAGCCCTTGTGACGCGCTCGATTCCGGCTCCTGCCGACGTCGGAGTCGCAGCACTCACACTCGGGGTTGCAGTCATGCACTAACAGTATAGCGATACAGTGAGACTGCAAGAACCTCCCTCATAGCTGTACTGCAGTAGTCCGATTGCATCTCCGATGTCAAGCAGCACGCCTTGAAGTGGGGGCAGGTGTGCTCAGAGAAGTTGCCGATCATCGACTTCTCGGAGCCGAGTGCCCAAATGCAGTTAACCGCCGTCCGTGGCCGAATCTCACTCCTATGACCCCGTGTTGGCCGGTGCTCCTCTGTCCTGGTGTGTCCTGTGCGTGTCCTGGCGCGACAGAAGCCCTCCAGAGGAGGGCTTCTACCAGCAGGTTTGTCGCAGAATCCTGGTGGAGGTGGCGGGAATCGAACCCGCGTCCTTCGATGTCTTACCGGTACTTCTCCGAGCGCAGCCGATGATCAGATGCTGGGGTCCTCCACTCGCCATCGGCACCGGTGGAGGACCTCAGTCGGCAACAAGGTGTCCCCGATGGCCTGCCGACGCAACCATCGGGTGAGTCCCACAAGATGACGCCCGTACCCGACCCGCAGGACTGGGGCCGGACGGACGGGTCGCTGTTAAGCGGCCAGTGCGAGCTGGTGCTCGGCGTTTGTTTATTGGTTTCCGGCTCTTTAACGTGGTTCCGGAGACCACGGCTCGCTTCTCCCGACGCAACAACCAAAGTCGAAGCCGATCACCCCCATGTCAATGTGCAGCTCAGTGATACTACTGGCTGGCGGTGGCGATGCGGGGGCCGGTACACGATCAGGGACGGGCACCTATCCCGCTCGGCGAGACCGTCATGGCGGTCGGGCGGCGGCCGATGTGAACGAGGACGTCCACATCGGCGGGGACGATGGCGCCCACCGTGCGACCACCGTCGATGACGAGGATGACCCGGGCACCGGTGCTCGATGCCAGGGTCTCAAGGACATCGTCGGCCGGTCCGGCTCCCGCCGCCTCGGTCACCGGGATGGCGACGTCGATGGGACGAAGGAGGTGGCGCTGGGTGGCAGGGATGGCGGCCAGGGTCTCGGCCGTCACCACCCCCACGTATCCGGCCTCCCCCCAGCCCTCCAGCAGCCACATCGGACCGCTCGATCGGTGCTCCACCGGGCAGCCGGCGAGGAAGGTGTCGATGGTGACCCAGCCCGGGCCGGCCTGAACTGTCCGCATGACGTCGGCGCAGCGGCAACCGTCGAGCACGCGGTGCACGGCCGCGACCTGCCGCTCGGCGCGGGCGGCGACGATGAGCCACCAGCCGAGCACCCCGGTGACCAGGGCGTTGAACGTGTCCCCGGCCGTGTGCCCCGTCGCCGCCTCGTAGGCGCCCACCAACAGCACCAGCACCCCGAGGGCCACGCCGGTGGTCGAGGCCAGTCGCCCGGCCCGCCAGCGGTCACCGGTGATGCGCCATGCCACCGCATGGAGCAGGCGACCGCCGTCAAGGGGAGCGGCGGGGAGGAGGTTGAAGACGGCCAGCACCACATTGATCACAGCCAACCAACCGATGGCGGCCGCCACCAGGTGCCCCACCCCGGCGGCTGACAGCCCGATGCGCAGGGCCCACAGCCCGCCACCGATCAAAAGGCTGACCAGTGGTCCGATGCCGGCAATGCCGGCCTCGACAAGGGGACCCGAGGCTTCGCCCTCGATGCGGGTGATACCGCCGATCCACGACAGGGTGATGCCGTCGACGCGCAGGTCGGCCTTGCGGGCGACGACGGCGTGGCCCAACTCGTGGGCCAGGACGGTGGCCAGGAGCCCGGCGGCGGTCAGCAGACCCGCTACCGCGTAGGACCCGGTGCCGTAGCCGGGGGCGTCGTAGGGCAAGCGGTCCCTGGCCAGGACGAACGCCAGGAGTCCGGCGACGACGACCAGGCTCCAGTTGAGCCCGACCGGCACGCCTCCCATGCGCCCCATCCGCACCGTGTCTTTCACGATCCCTGTCTACCCCCTTTGGACCAGGTCACCGGCCCTTCAGCCGAAGTCGCCCCCTCTGCGTCCGGCGGCCTCGGCTCGGCGGGCTTCACGTTCGGCGTCGCGACTGGCCAGGGCATGGCGCTTGTCGTAGCGGCGCCGGCCCCGAGCCAACGCCAGGTCGACCTTGGCCCGGCCGTCACTGAAGTACAACGACAGCGGTACGAGGGTCAGGTGCTCCTGGGTGGTTCGCTCCCTGAGCTCGTTGATCTGGCGCCGGTGCAACAACAGCTTGCGAGGCCGGTCGGGGTTCACGGAGCCGAATCCGTTGGCGTAGAGCCAGGGGGGCACGTGCATGCCGAGCAGCCACGCCTCGCCGTCGGCGACCCGGGCGTAGGCCTCTCGTATCTGCACCTTCCCGTCGCGTAGCGACTTGACCTCGCTGCCGACCAGCACGATCCCCGCCTCGTAGGTCTCGATGATGTCGTAGTCGTGACGGGCGCGACGATTCTGAGCGACGGGCCGGGGCCCTTTGGCGACAGAGGACTTCGAGACCATGGTCCAGCCACGGTACCGTCCATGTCGTGTTGATGCTCGCTGCTTCGGTCCACGAACAGATCATCGCCGCCGGGCTGGACGCGTGGCCTCTGGAGGCGTGCGGGCTGCTCGCCGGGCCGCCGCCTCGGGGGGACGGCACCGACGCCACCGTCGAGGCTCACCACCCCACGGAGAATGCCTCCCGGTCGTCCCGCGTCTACAGCATCGCCCCGCTCCACCTGCTGAGGGCGGATCGAGCAGCCGAGGAGGCGGGTATGGCGCTGCTCGGGGTGTGGCACACCCACACCCACACCGACGCCTGGCCCTCGCCGACCGACGTGGCCCAGGCTCCCGATCCCGCCTGGCACTATGTGCTGATCTCCCTGCGGGACACCCATCCCGTGGCGCGCAGCTACCGGATTCGCGATGGCCAGATCGAAGAGGAGCCAGTCGCCCTACAATGGTGACGAGGCCGGTCGTCTTTTGGTGACCGAGCCATCCGACTTCCTCTCTGGAGAGTGCCATGACCGTCTCTGTTCGCTTGCCGACCATCCTTCGTTCTGCTGCGGGGGGTCAGGCGACCGTCGCGGCGGACGGCGACACGGTCGGAGAGGTCTTCGACAGTCTCATCGCCGCTCATCCTGGGCTCGGCGAGCAGTTGCTCACCACCGACGGTGAGCTCCACCGCCATCTCAACGTGTTCCTCAACGACGACGACATCCGCTACCTCGGACGTCTCGATGCCAAGGTGTCGCCGAGCGACACGGTCACCTTGATGCCCGCCGTCGCCGGAGGCTGAGGCGTGGCCCGATACGAGAGCATCCTGGACCTCATCGGGAACACGCCGATGGTGGACATCTCCAGCCTGAGCCCCAACCCGAGGGTGACCATCCTGGCCAAGCTCGAAGGCGCCAACCCGGGAGGTTCGGTCAAGGACCGTGCCGCCCAGGGGATGATCGAGGAGGCAGAGAAGGATGGCAGCCTCAGTCCCGGTCAGCGCATCCTCGAATCGTCGTCGGGCAACACGGGGATCGCTCTGGCCATGATCGCTCGGGTCAAGGGCTACCCGATCACCGTGGTGCTCCCCGAGAACGTCTCCGTGGAGCGGCGCCAGGCGCTCGAGGTCTGGGGCGCGGCCATCATTGATTCGCCGGCGTCCGAGGGGTCGAACGGAGCCATGCGCCGGGCCCAGCAGCTGGCTCTGGACCACCCGGAGTGGTGGTTCCCGTACCAGTACGCCAACCCCGCCAACCCCAAGACGCACTACGAGGGCACCGGGCCCGAGATCTGGCGGGACTGCCCCGAGGTGACTCACTTCGTCGCCGGCCTGGGCACGGCGGGGACCCTCATGGGGGTGGGTCGTTTCCTCAAGGAGCGCAACCCCGACGTGCAGGTCTGGGCGGTGCAGCCGCCAGCGGGGGAGATGGTCGACGGTCTGAAGAACCTCGACGAGGGCTTCATTCCTCCCGTCTTCACCGACAACGACGGGTTCGACCTGCTCGACCGCAGCCGGGTGGTGGGCCCCAGGGAATCGATCGAATGGACCCGGCGCCTCACCGAGGTCGGCATCTTCGCCGGGATCTCCTCGGGGGCGATCTTGGCCGCGGCGGTCAAGTGTGCGGCCGAGATCGACGAGGGCACGATCGTCACGATCGTGTGTGATGCCGGGTGGAAGTATCTCTCCACCGGCGCGTGGACGGGTGACCTTGATGAGGTGACCGAGCGCGCCCGGAAGGTGATCTACTTCTAGAGTCTGGCTGGCCGGTCCCGGCTTGGCGCCGGATCGAGCGCGAGGGAGAACTGAGGCAGCGTGGACGACCGCCCCATCGGCATGTTCGACAGCGGGTTCGGCGGTCTCACCGTCGCCCGGGCGCTCATCGACCTGCGACCCGATGAAGACCTGGTCTACGTGGCGGACACCGGCCGTTACCCCTACGGCCCCCGGCCTCTCGACGAGGTGACCCGCTTCGCCCGCCAGATCACCACCAAGCTGGTGCGCGACCACGACGTCAAGATGGTGGTGGTGGCCTGCAACACTGCGGCCGCGGCCGCCCTGGACACCCTGCGCTTCGAGTTCGACGTGCCTCTGATCGGCGTCATCGACCCTGGTCTGCGGGCAGCCCTGTCGGTCACCACCACCCGCAGAGTGGCGGTGATCGGTACCGTCGGCACCATCGCTTCTGGGGCCTACCAGCGGGCGGTCACGGCGATGGCCCGCTCCCCGCAGATCGACCTGACCTGTGCCGCGTGCCCGGGTTTTGTCGAGTTCGTCGAGCGGGGCGAGACCCGATCCGACCAGGTCCATGTCCTGGCCGAGCGCCTCTTGGCCCCCATACGGGAGGCGAACGTGGACACCCTTCTCCTCGGCTGCACCCATTACCCGTTTCTGGCCCGCACCATCACCGACGTCGTCGGTCGCGACGTGGTGCTCGTCAGCTCGGCCGACGAGACGGCGTTCGAGGTGGAGGCCATCCTGGCCGACGCCGGTCTGGGCCGGAGGTCCCCGAAGGCGGGAGCCCACACGTGGATCTCCTCGGGCAACACCGCCACCTTCCGCGACCTGGGACGCCGTCTGTTCGGACCCGAGATCGACATGGTCGAATCCTGGGGACGGGCGGAGAGCGACTCGACCACTAGGTTGAGGAACCGATGAGAAACCAGACCGTAACCGAGCCTAGGCCCCGATGACCGCCATCAGAACCGACGGCCGGTCGACCGACGACCTCCGAGCGGTCGAGTTGGTCCGTGACTACACGGTCTTCGCCGCCGGCTCGACGCTGATCCGTGTCGGCGCCACGGTGGTCCTCTGCACCGCCTCGGTCGCCGAGGAGGTTCCCCGCTGGATGCGGGGCTCCGGCAAGGGGTGGGTCACCGCCGAGTACTCCATGCTGCCGGGGGCCTCGCCCGAGCGCATCGGCCGGGAGGCGGCCAAGGGAAAGCAGTCCGGTCGCACCCAGGAGATCCAGCGCCTCATCGGCCGCTCCCTCCGGGCCGTGACCGATCTGCGGGCCATGGGGGAACATCAGATCACGCTGGACTGCGATGTCCTGCAGGCGGACGGGGGGACTCGCACCGCCAGCATCTGCGGCGCCTACGTGGCCCTCCACGATGCCTGCAGCCGGCTGGTGGCGTCGGGGAAGATGGCCACCCACCCTCTCACCGAGGCGTGTGCGGCGGTGTCGGTGGGCGTCATCGACAAGGTGCCGATGCTCGATCTGGCCTACAGCGAGGACAGCCGGGCCGAGGTGGACATGAACGTGGTCATGACGTCGTCGGGCCGCTTCGTCGAGTTGCAGGGCACCGCCGAGGGTGCGGCGTTCACCCGCCGTGACCTCGACGAGCTTCTGAGCTTGGCCGAGCATGGGATCGCCACCCTTCTCGACCTCCAGGCCGAGGTGCTGGCCCGCCCACCGGCCATCCGGCCGTGACGGGGTACGTCCTGGCCACCGCCAACCCGGACAAGGCCCGCGAGATCGGCGAGATCCTCGGGGGATCGATCCACCTCCTCCCACGTCCGGCCGACGTCCCCGATGTCGAGGAGACCGGCGCCACCTTGGAGGACAACGCCAGACTCAAGGCTGTTGCCCTGGTGCAGGCCACCGGGGCGGCGGCCATCGCCGATGACACCGGGCTCGAGGTGGACGCCCTCGGCGGCGCACCAGGGGTCTACTCGGCCCGCTTCGCTGGGGACGCCGCCAGCTACGCCGACAATGTCGCCAAGTTGACCGAGGCCCTCAGCGAGGTGCGGGGCTCCGAAGCCCGACGGGCGCGGTTCCGCACGGTGGCCGTCGCCGTGTGGCCCGGCGGCGAGGAGGTGGTCGCCGAGGGCACCGTCGAAGGTTGGATCGCCGAAAGGCCCCGGGGGGCGAACGGGTTCGGCTACGACCCGCTGTTCGTGGCCGACGAGGCGGGGGGTGCGACGTTCGCGGAGCTGGACGCTGCCGACAAGCATGCCGTGTCGCATCGCGGCCGGGCCTTTCGCGCCCTCGGCGCCGCGTTGAGCTCGAGGCCGCCCGACTGACCGCTGCCCTACGGACCAGGGCGTTCTGTTGGCCTGGGAGCAGACACTAGACCGTTTCGGTGGGAACGAGCTGGACCTCGGTGGGGATGGCCAGCAGGCCGATCTGCTGGGTCGTGTTGAGGACCGAGAGAGGGTCCTGCTGCTCGCGCAGATCGTAGACCGTCGACCCGTCGAGGCTGGTGATGCCGACCGCCCACATGAATTCGCCATCGAGGAGCGGGAACCTGTCGAAGTGGAAGCAGATCTCACCGGATCCCGCCAGCTCGTCGATGACCAGGCCACCAAGCGCCGAGCTGTACCCGAAGATCAGCCGACCTTCGACGTCGTGGAGGTTGACCCAGGCGTTGACGTCCTTCACCGGACGGTCCGTCCGGTAGGCGATGCGAAGCTCGAGCGCACCACCGGGTGAGATGTGGTCGTCGCCGCCGGAGGACGGCGGGTCGGTCGTCACTCCGGTGATGGTGACCTCGTAGGTCTTCTCCGGACCCGTGGGCGCAGCTTCGTCGGGGGCCGTCGGCGAAGGCTCGAGTTGAGGCTGGAGCACGCTGGCGTCGATGACGCGCTGGCGGCTGAGCAGATGCTCGTGAAGAGCCTTGATGGCCTCGCCGCTCGACCCCATGGCCACCAGCTCGCCTCGATCCAGCACCGCGGCGTCGTCGCAGAGTCTGCGGATGAGATCGACGCTGTGGCTGACCACGACGATGGTGCGACCCTCCGTCTGGAACAGCCTGATCCGTTCGACGCATTTCCGCTGGAAGTTCTCGTCGCCCACCGAGAGCACCTCGTCGATCAGGAGCACGTCGGGGTCGACGTTGACGGCGACCGCGAAACCGAGCCGTACATACATGCCAGAGGAGTAGTACTTCACCTGCTGGTCGATGAACTGCTCCATCTCGGCAAAGCCGACGATGTCGTCGAGGGCGCGATCGGTGTCCCGTCGAGACATGCCGAGCAAGGACGCGTTCAAGAACACGTTGTCGCGTCCCGACAGCTCCGGGTTGAAGCCGGCCCCGAGCTCCAGGAGGGCGGCCACCCGTCCTCGTACCCGTATCTGACCGGACGACGGTTGGAGGATCCCGGCCATGCATTTGAGCAGGGTCGACTTGCCTGACCCGTTGTGGCCGAGGACTCCGACGGTGGAGCCTTCCTGGACTTCCATGTTGATGTCCCGCAACGCCCAGAACTCGTCATAGGCCACCCGGCCCAGGTGCATGGCCCGCTCCTTGAAGGAGTTTGCGTTTTCGTGGTTGAGACGGAACATCTTGGAGACGTCTACCACCTCGAGCGCGACGCTCACGGATCAGTGGACCTGCGGGGGGAGCCAATCATGCAGCGGGGGAGCCTACCAGCGACTCCCCACGATGATTCAGGGGATGTAGCTGACGATGGTGTACGAGAAGAAGGCGAGCCCGGCCGCGCCTACACCGACGGCCGGGACCATGGCCCACGGCCGCCGGAGGAATCCGGCGTAGGCAAAGATCAACGGGAAGGTCACGAGCGCCATCCGGGGCCGGAAGCCCACCTTGTCGGAGGCGATGGTGACCACGACCCCTCCCAAGCAGAAGAGCAACCACTCCGAGGGCATGTGGCGCCGATGGACGTGCACGGCGAGCAGGCCCAGGCCGACGAGGCCCCACGCCAGGAACGCGACCACCACCCACGAGTAGGGCTGGCGAAGGGTGAAGACGGCGGTGAGCTCGTTGGGGATGGCTTGGGTGGTGAACGTCTGCCCCCAGGCTTGCTGCTGGGTGAGCAGGTAGGCGCGCGCCGAGCCTGTACGAAGGTACAGGAAGAGCGTGAACGCGAGCATGCCGATCGGTGCCAGAGCCGGCGCCAGGAGGGACCGCCAATGGCGACGCAGCCAGATCTCGCGCAGGGCGACCCAGGCGCAGCATCCCATCACCACCAGGCCTGTGGGCCGGGTGGCGCCGGCCAGCGCGGCGCCCACGCCGGCCAACCACCACCACCGCCGGTACAGGCCGTAAAGACAGAGGGCGGAGGCGAGGATGAACAGCGGCTCGCTGTACACCTGGGAGAAGACATAGGCACCGGGGAAGAAGCAGACCAGGACGACGCACCACGTGCCCTCGCGCTCGCCGAGCACCCGACGAGCCAGGATGGACAGCACCGCCACGGTGATGGCTTCGATCACGCCCTCGACGACAAAGCCGGTGACCGTCCAGTTGAGTCCGGTCAGGGTGTGCAGGGCCCGCAGAGCGAGGGGCAGCGCCGGGAAGAAGCCCGTGGTGTTCATGGTCCTGGCGATGAGGACGTGAGGCCATCCGTGCTGGGCGGCCGCCAGGTACCAGTAGCTGTCCCACGAGGTCAGGTATCCGCCCGTCCCCTGCGTCACCGGGCCGCTGCCGGCCTGGTAGTGGAGCTGGGACCACGCGGGGATGTGGGCGTGATGGGCGGCGGCGACACCGACCAGGGTGGAGATGGTGTGGCTCGCTATGAGGGCACCGAGGGCGACGAGCCACCATTGGTTCCGTCGTAACCACGACGGCGGGGCCGGCTGTCGAATGCCGTCTGGTCGATCATCGCCAACGACGACGACCGTCGATTGCCGCTCTGGTGCCAACAGTGAGGATCGATCCTTTGGTCGGGCCATCAGGTGCGGACGAGAGGACTCGAACCTCC
Source organism: Actinomycetota bacterium (assembly GCA_030853185.1). Taxonomy (GTDB): domain Bacteria; phylum Actinomycetota; class Acidimicrobiia; order Acidimicrobiales; family Palsa-688; genus JALZAH01. The sequence continues at coordinate 9,187 of JALYVP010000010.1, forward strand.
ACCCCTCTCGGGACCAGGACCTAAACCTGGCGCGTCTGCCGGTTTCGCCACGTCCGCGTGCCGTGATGGTAGCGGGCGACGGTTGCTGACAAAGCCGTCGGGTACGCTGCGGGACATGCACTCTTATGGCCTTGCGGGTAGCCAATGACCTTGTCGCGTCGTCTTGCTCGGCCGCTGATGGCGTCCATCTTCATCACCGGAGGAATCGACGCGCTGCGAGCGCCGGAGGCCAAGGTGCCTGCCGCCGAGAAGGTGGTGGGCCCCCTCTCCAACAAGGTGCCGTTGCCCGCCGACACCGCCTCGCTCGTCCGGATCAATGGCGCCGTCCAGGTGGTGGCTGGTCTGTTGTTCTCCCTCGGCCGGGTGCCCCGCCTGGCCGCTCTGGCGCTGCTTGGCTCCCTGATACCGACCACCGCCGCCGGTCACCGCTTCTGGGAGGAGTCCGCCGCCGAGACCAAGCAACAGCAGCAGGTCCACTTCTTCAAGAACCTGGCCATCATCGGCGGCCTGCTCATCGCTGCCTTCGACACGGAAGGCTCGCCGTCGCTCGGCTACCGCGCTCGCCGGAGGGCTGCGCAGGCGGTGGACCTGGCTGCGGCGCTGCCGGTCACCCGGTAGGTCCGGGTGGAGCCGATGCTCGCCGGATGCGGAAGCGGGTCCTGGGCGCAACGATGTGGCCCGGGTCGATGTGCAACGAGAGGTACGCCAACCCCCCGACGGGTATAGGAAGCCAGAAGTTGACGAGGCGGTAACCGATCACCCCCAGGATGGCGATCCCCCGAGGGGTTCCGAAGCCGACCAGGGTGGACGTCAACGTGGCTTCCACGATGCCGAGCCCACCCGGCGTGATGGGGACCACCGAGAGCACATGGGCGATGGTGAACGAGACGATCAGGCCGTCGGGGTTCACCCAGTGGCCGAACGCGCCGACGAAGACATAGAGAGATGCGGCGTCCAGCAGCCAGTTGGCGGTCGCCCAGAACGACGCTTTGGCGGTGAGGCGACGGTCGGCACCAAGCTCATGGAGACGGACGGCGAAGCGGGCCGAGACGGCGTGGGCGGCATCAGCGTCGAGAAAGGGGATGCGTCGGGCGGCGCGGTCGATCAAGGCGTCGGACCAGCGCTGGCCGCGGGTGAGCAGCAGCACGGCAACAACGAACACGACGGTCAGGATCAGTCCGACGATGCCCGTGGTGACGTACAGCGGCGAGAAGCCCCACACCGGGATGGACACGATGAGCGAGATCAGGAAGATGACGTTGAGGATGACGGCGGAACCGACGGCCTGCAGGCCCATGGCCAGCCCGACGTCAGCCTTGCCGGCCCCGGCGAGCGTGAGCAGCCGGTACCCGAGCGACGATCCCGCCGCGGATCCCGCCGGCACGCAGTGGCTCACCGACAGGGTGGTCAGCTGGATGCGCAGGATCGTGAACAGGCCCGGGTTGCTCTCGTCGGGGAGCACCGTCCTCGTCAACTGGGAGTACGCCACCAGCGCGGCGGCCTCGAGGACGACGCCGAAGAGGAGATAGATCGGGTTCACCTGCGACACGAGATGGATCGCCTTGCGGGTACCGGCAAGCTGGGGCAGGACCAGGTACTCCACGATCAAGGCGAGGACCAGCAGCTTGCCGACATGCCAGATCGGCGTCGGAAGCAGCTTGCGGCGCTTTCGGGGCGCCACCGGACCCTCCGGTGCGGCGACGGCGGGCGGATCGCTCGAGGGTTCGCCCGTCTGGCCGTTCATGGCACCATGATCGCACTCCCAGGAGCGAACCGGGCGTGTTGTGCTCGGGGGCGCCGCCCGGAGGGGCCAGGTGGACCCGGCCGGAGGGCGCAGCTGGTTACCGTCCAGCCATGAAGATCTGGGAGTTGCCGACGCCGGCCCTGGCCGTTGACCGCGATGCTTTGGAGCACAACCTGGCCACCATGGCGTCCGCCCTGCCGGGCGATCGCCTCCGCCCCCACGTCAAGGCGCACAAGTGCACGGCCCTGGCTCGCCGTCAGCTTGCGGTCGGCCACCGCCGCTTCACGTGTGCCACGATCCGGGAGGCCGAGGGCATGGCCGCCGCCGGGATGGCCGACGACCTGCTGGTGGCGAACGAGGTGCTCCACGCCCAGCGGCTCGGGGACCTGATCGCTAGAGGAGCACGGATCTGCCTGGCGGTGGATTCGGTGGCCACCATCGACGCGGCCGCGACCGGTGGCGTCCGCGAGGTCCTCATCGACGTCAACGTCGGTCTGCCCCGGTGCGGCTGTGACATCGCCGACGCCGGTGTCCTGGCCGATCAGGCCCGCAGCCGGGGCCTGTCCGTTCGGGGCGTCATGGGATATGAGGGTCATGCCGTCGGCGTCGAGGACCGGGCCCGCCGGACCTCCGAGGTCGAGGCCAGCAAACGGATCCTGGCCCAGGCCCATCACGACGTGGGCGGGGAGCTGGTCACCGCCGGAGGGACCGGCAGCTTCGACCTCCATGCGCCCACCACCGAGATCCAGGCCGGCTCGTATGCCCTCATGGACACGGCCTATGCCAAGCTGGCCCTGCCCTTCCGTCAGGCCCTCAGCGTCCTGGCGACGGTCATCTCCGTCAACCAGGCCGGCGGGTGGGCCGTCGCCGACTGCGGCCTCAAAGCGCTGGGCATGGATCATGGGGACCCCGGGCTGGAGGACGGTCGCCAGGTCTTGTTCTGCTCTGATGAGCACGTGACCTTCGTCCCGGGCCCCACCGCGCCTTCGCCGTCCGTCGGCGAGAGGCTTCGGGTGCTACCCGCCCATGTGGACCCGACGGTCGCCTACCACGAGCGGATGCATCTGGTCGACGGCGACGATGTGATCGAGACCTGGGCCGTGGATCTTCGAGGCTGGTGACCGCCGGGGTCAGAGGTCCTCGGCGAAGTTCCCTTCGGCCCTGGCGAAGACGCGCAGCGCGACGGCGAACAGCACCAGAGCGAAAGCGATGACCAGGAGGAGCTGCCACAGGTACCACCACGGCCCGGCGTGGTCGGGGAGGATGCCGATTTTCGTGCCGTGGTCCACGTAGGACGTCGAGGTGTAGACGGCCCGCTGGAACGTGAGCACGATCGGGGTGATCGGGTTGCACCGATACAGGTAGAACAGCCATTCCAGGTTGCGGTGGCTCTTGAACACGCCGTCGCGGATCAGCCTGTACTGGTAGACGATCGGCACGGCCCAGAACCACACGTTCATGGCCACGCTGAGCAGGTGGGTCATGTCCCGGAAATGGACGTTGATGGCCGCGAACAGCAGGCCGAGAGCACTGGCGAGCAGCACCAACGCCACCATGGCCGGGATCAGAAGGGGAAGGTATTCGACCGCCGGCCCGCGCCGGAACGCCACCAGAAAGCCCACGAGGACGATGCTCTGCAGGCCCATCTGCAGCAGGGCCGAGCCGATGGTCGCCAGGACCGGCACCTCCCGGGGGAAGGCGACCTTCTTGATGATCTGGGCGTTGAGGACCACCGACCCACAGGCGGCGGTGACCGCGGTCGCGAAGAAGTTCCAGACCAGCACGCCGCACATCAAGAAGATGGCGAAGCGCGGCACCCGGCTCCCCAGGATCTTCTGGAAGACGATGAAGTACACCAGCAAGGAGACCGCGGGGTTCAGCAGGGACCAGAGGATCCCCAGGATGCTGTCCTTGTACTGCACCCGGAGCGCTTTGCGGGTCATGTCCCACAGCAGCTCCCGGTACCGCCAGATGGTCGTCAGCTGCTGGCCCATGCTCACCCGCGGGGCCACGATGGTCAGCGTCTTGCCCTCCTCGGAGGACCTCCTGTGCGGGGGCCTGCCCTTACCGCCGGGCCGGCCCCTGCCGTCCTGGGCGCCGGGCCGGTCGACGACCGTCATCAGCTCCGCCCGTCTCCCCCGGGGAGATGAGGCAGGCTCACCCCCGGGTAGGTCGACACCGACATTCGCCTCACAGTACCGGGTGTCGGGCCGCCGGAAGGTTCAGCTGGCCGAGGGGTCGGCGACGACGGCGGCCTTCTCGATCACGGAGTCGATGAAGCCGTACTCCTTGGCCTCCTGGGCCGTGAACCAGCGATCACGGTCCGAGTCGGCCTCGATGCGGTCGACGGGCTGGCCGGTGTGGAACGAGATCCGCTCGGCCATCATCCGCTTGAGGTAGATGATCTGCTCGGCCTGAATGGCGATGTCGGCAGCCTGGCCCTGGGCCTGGCCGGAGGGCTGGTGCATCAGGATGCGCGAGTGGGGGAGCGCGAACCGCTTGCCGGGCTCGCCCGCGCACAGCAGGAACTGGCCCATCGACGCGGCCAGGCCCATGCACACGGTGGAGACGTCACAGGGGACGAACTGCATCGTGTCGTAGATGGCCAGGCCGGCGGTGACCGAGCCGCCCGGGGAGTTGATGTACAGGCTGATGTCCTTGGCCGAGTCCTCGGCGGCGAGCAGCAACAGTTGAGCGCAGATCAGGTTGGCGCTGGTGTCCTCGACCTGGGTGCCGAGAAAGACGATCCGCTCCTTGAGCAGCCGGCCGTAGATGTCGGCGTTGGAGTCGGGGACCCCGTTCTGTGCCAGCTGGGGTTGGATCGGATCAGCCATGGGGCGAGGATACCCGCGCCGAGAGCGTTCCCCCTACCGCCGCGGCAGCGGTGAGCGACTCTCACGGGGCCGTCGGATATCGTTCGGCGGTGCTTGATGTGCTGGCCCTGCCCGACGGTCATGACCACCGCCTGGACCGGGCGTACGCCGCTCTGGACGCAGGGCAGGTCTCGGTGTTGTCGCTCGACGTCTTCGACACCGTCCTGTGGCGCCAGGTTCCCCGCCCCAACGACGCCTTCTTGCTCCTGGGAGAGCGCCTGGCGCGCTCGGAGACCATGGTCGAGTGGCTGGACCCGTGGTCGTTCCGTCGGCTGAGGGTCAGCGCCGAGGACCGCGCTCGGGCCCGCAGCGAGGCGGCCGGCGACAGCACCGAGATCACGATCCACCAGATCTGGTCCGAGCTGGCCGCGGCGGCGCTGCGCACCCCCGACCCCGCCGCTGGCGTCGAGGCCGAGGTGGCCCTCGAGCGGGAGGTGACCGTCGCCGACCTGGACATCGTCGAGCTGATCGACGCCGCCGACGCCAAGGGCTGCCCCATCGCCCTCGTGTCCAACACCTACCTGACCGAGTCCCTGCTCATCGAGGTCCTCGAGCGCCCCGAGCTGGCCCCCCTGCGCAACGCCCGCGTCTTCGCGTCCTGCGCCTACGGCGTGCACAAGACCAACGGGCTCTGGAGCTCGGTCATCAAGGAGCTGGGTGTCCCCGCCGAGCGGATCCTCCACGTCGGCGACGACCCCGACGCCGACGGCACCGCCCCCGGCGAGCTCGGCGTGCGCACCGTGCACTTCCGCCACGTCGACGCCGGCCTGCGGGCCGTTCTCGACCGGGAAGGCACCATGCCACCCCGCCAGCGAGCCCCGTCGGCCGCAGTCGTCAACATCCGCCACGGCGACTTCGGGATCACTGGCTTGCGCACCAAGGTCATCGCCCGACCCCACCTGGAGCGGTTCGCGCCCGACGTGGCGACCGGGTGGACCTACGGGGCGGGCGTCCTCGGGCCCGTCCTGGCCGGCTTCGCCGACTGGGTGCACAACCGGGTGCTCGCCGCCGGCCTGCCGACGGCATGGTGCATGATGCGAGAAGGTGAGCTGCTCGCCGACCTGGTGGGTCGGGTGGCCGGCGCTCGCCGGTCGGGCCTCGAGGCCCGACCGATCTGGCTCTCCCGCCACCTGACGGCTCGCGCCGCGCTGTCCCGGGCAGACGACGAGGAGCTGCGAGCACTGCTGGTGCGCCGGCTGAGCCCGACGGTGGGCCGGTACCTCGCCAACCTGGGCCTCACCCCGTCCGAGGTCCCCGATCTGCGGTCCCGGGCGGACGGACGCATGGACAACGCCGCCCTGGTCGACGAGGTGATCGGGCGCCTGACCGGGAGCGAGCAACTGCGGCTGCGGATCCTGGCCGAGTCGGCGGCGGCCCGCCAGCGCCTGCTGCGCTACCTCCGGGCCACCATCGGCGAACCGGAGACCGTGGCCCTCGTCGACCTGGGCTGGGGAGCGACGATCCAGCGCAACCTGGCCCAGGTGTTCAAGGCGGCAGGGATGGCAACGCGGACCATGGGCCTGTACCTGGCGACGAACGAGTCCAGTGTCAACCGATCGCTCGATGGCCTGCACATCGAGGGGTACCTCACCCAGAACGGCCAGCCGGAGTGGGCCATCGAGCAGATCGGGCGGAGCCCCGAGGTGGTCGAGCAGGCCTGCCTGGCCACGACCGGCTCGGTGATCGACTTCGACGAGGACGGCGCGCCCGTCGTGGACAACTCGGTGCCCCCGCCCCGCCAGGTCATCTCCAAGATCGCCGTGCAGCAAGGGGTGCGGGCCCTGCAGGGGGAGTGGTTGCGCTACGAGCGCCTCTCGACCACCTGGAACCGGCCGGTCGAAGGGAAGGAACAACCCCAACTCATCGAGATCCTGCGAACGTCGATCACCAAGCCGACGGCCTCGGAGGCCCGCGCCTTTGGGGCGTGGGGCCATGAGGACAACTTCGGCGCCGACGACCGCGAACGGATCGTCCCCGACCGCCTGGGACCGGCCGTTCCCTACCTGGCGCCCCAGGACCTGGCCGAGATGACCATGAACGACGCCTTCTGGCCGGCGGGCCTGGCCGCCGAGTACGACCCGGTCCTGGCGTCGGCGTCGGCGGCGATCGCCGAGGGGCGGGTCCCCCCCGAGGTCTTTGACCGGTCGTGGTCCCCGACCGACATGGAGGCGTTCCACACCGGTGGCGGACTGCGCGGGTGGGCGGGGCGGCAGACCAGGCCGCTGCGGGTCAATCGCAACGGTCTCTCGTTCGCCCGCTTCGATCTGCGCCGGCCCCACATCGAGGCCGTGCGCTTCGATCCCACCGACCAGGCGGCCGTCATCCGCCTGGATTGGGTTGAGCTGACCCTGACGGTCGAAGGTCGGACGGGTACGCACCGGTTGCGCTACGACACGGAGGCCGACTTCGCCGCCCTGCGCTACATCGGTTGCCGCTGGTCCCCCGGGGGCCTGGTCGTGAGCACCGGCTCCGATCCTCAGATCCACTTCCTCATCGGACCCGCTGTCGGTGGCGTGGTGTCCCAGGTCATCCTCGAGGTCGGGTTCGCCGCGCTCGTCCTGCCCGGCCAGGCGCCACCTCCCGACCTGACGTCAGCGTCGTATCGCGCCGTCGCCGCCCACACCGCGGCACGACTCCGTGCGGAGGCAACCGACGGCTGGCCGGCGCTGCGCCACGACGCCCTGGGCACAGCGCGTCGTATGGCCCGGCGGATGATGCCCTGAGGCCGCCGACCTCCCTCCCCGGGATGTCCTCGTCACCCGGCCAGGCCATTCACCTACTGCTCGACAACCACCGCACGGTCCGGGCAGGAGGGGAACAGGCCGCCAGCTCGGTGGCCAGCCGGTCCCGCTCCGCCGCCAGGGCGTTGCGCTCCTCGCCCAGCTCCCTGATCTGCTGGCCGGCCACCTCGAGCTCGGAGCCCAGGCGGGCGATGGTGGCGGCACCCGTTACGACCTGGGCCTCTACCCGCCGGACATCGGTCCGGAGCCTGTCCTGCAGATCGATGACCTTCAGGTAGAGCCAGATCCTGTTGGCCTCGAGCCGGCGCAGCAACGGGTGATCGTCGAAGGGTTGGATCCGTTGAGCCAGCTCGCCGGCCCACGGCGCCGCCGAGGGGTACACGACGGCCAGGCCGAAGACGGCGGGGACGTAGAGCACCTCATAGGCGGGGTGCTCGGCCAGGAAGTCCTTCAGGGCCGTGCCCACGCCGTTGCGAGGACCACCTTCGCTGCGGGCGAAGGCGAACTCCGATCCGCCCCGAAAGCCCCCCGTGCCAGTCTCGACGGCCCACGGCACGACCCCGCCGTGGGAGTAGGGGTGCAGGGCCTCGGCGGGGATGGTGCTGGGGTCGTAGTACTGGTCTCGGACGCCGGCCGGCCACGACACGTCCTGGAGGATTAGCAACGGAAAGGCGCCCGCCCCGGCCGTCGTGGCGTCGATCAGCTCCAGTTCGTGCGAGACGGTGTGGTAGTTGTGATCACCGTCGAGCAGGTAGGCGTCCGCCGGGGGAAGGGTGCCGAGGGCGGGGATGCTCATGTCCTCGACCAGGTCCGCCCCGTCGCCCACGCCGGCGATGAAGTCCCGCACCGCCGGGCTCGGAGCCGGATCGATGCTCGTCAGGTGCCCTCCCCGCTCCGAGGTCCATGTGGCCAGCTCCCCCGTGAAGCCGCCCGCCTCGGCCCCTATCTCCACGACCGTCGTGGCCCCGGCCGCATCGAAGCAGGAGAAGATGATCTCCCGGAACTCGTGGAGGGAGTAGAGGAGGGGTGGGTCGTCTCGGTTGGGGCGGACCGGGTCAAGAGTCACGCCGGCAGGCTAGTTGGCCCCTCTGGGCCCGTCGCCTGGTCCCGGCGCTGCGACGCCAGGCCCCAGGTCGTGTCCCGACCAGCCCACGCCGCCCAGATGGTCCCGGCCCCCGCCACTGCGTCGGCCATGCGGGCCCGGCGCTTGCGGATGGCGCCGGGCAGGTGACGGGCCAGCGAGCGTCGCAGCATGGGGTGCGGCGGGTGGCGCACCACCCGCTCCAGCTCCGCTCGGGCGGCGGGGAGCGGCGCATTGTTGACCAGGCACAGGACCCGGTTGCGGGTCGCGATCAGGGTCATCTGGTCGACGGGAGCCTGCTCGGTGGTGGCCCAGCGGCGGTGCTCCACCACGGTGCGCGGGTCGTAGCGGAGGGTCAGGCCCTGTTGCCGGGCCCGCCAGCACCAATCCAAGTCCTCGTAGTAGGCGAAGAAGTCCGGGTCCATCCCCCCCAGGCGCTCGAAGACCTGGCGACGGGCCACCATGGCGGCGCCCGTGACCGCGAACCGCTCGGCGGGATCATCGAATCGTCCGTCGTCGGCTGCCTCACAGCCGATGTCGCCTCCGTCCCCGGCCGCCGTCAGGCACGAACCGGCATTGTTGATCACCCGGCCGTGACGGGTCGGGACCACCTCGTCCCCGTTGATCGCCACCCGGGTGTGATCATGGGGGACGGGCACATGGATGGGGTCGGCGCCGTTGGTCCACCGCCACCTCCGTCCCAGTTGGGTGACGGATCGCTCCATCTCGTAGAGGCCGCCGACCACTCGGGCCAGCACGTCGACGCCGTCCACCTCGACCGTCTCCAGGAGCCGGCCGATCCGGCGCTCGAAGCCTGCGGCCCGGTACGGCTCGTCGGGCAGGTCGATCTGGGCGTAGAGCCCGTCGAAGAGGATCTTCGGGCCGACCGCCGCAACCCTCGGGTCCTCGAGCACATCGGCTGCCGACTCCAGCCATGACGGCCCAGCGACCGCATCATCGTTGAGGAGGGCCACCAGGTCCCCGGCCGCCCGAGGGAGCGCGGCGTTCACCCCCCCGGTGAAGCCCAGGTTGGCGTTGTTGCGCACCACCGTGACACCCGTCGCTTCACCAACCCGGCTCACGGTGGCACTCTCCGAGCCGTTGTCCACGAGCAGAACCTGGTCGGCCTGGCTGCGAACCGATGCCAGGCACGGCTCGAGCCAGCGCCCGGGCTGGTAGGAGACGACGATGACGGTGGAGCGCAGGGCGGCCTGCCTGTCGGGAGGGGAGGGCGTCATCCTTGCAGGTGCGTGTCCCCGCCCGAACACCTTGGGCGGAGCAGGGGGCCGAGCACCTCGGCCATGCGGTCCCTGGTCCGCTCGAGGGACCGCTCCGCCACCCTTCGGGTCCCGGCGATGACCAGTGCGGCCCGCAGGGCCTCATCGTGGACGGCGCGCTCGACGGCGGCGGCGACGGTGGCAGCCTGGGGCTGCGGGCCCGGACCGGTCGGCAGGACGATGGCGGCATCGACGACGGTCTCGGGGATGGCGCTCGACGTCAAGGTGACGATGGGCAGGCGATGCCACATGGCCTCCAGGACCGGCACGCAGTACCCCTCGTGCTCGGAGAGGCAGACGAACACATCGGCGTGCCGGTAGCGCGCCGCCAGCTCGACGGGGCTGACCGGGCCGGTGATGTCAACGGCGTCAGTCAGCTCGAGGGCGACGATGTAGGCCCTCAGGGCGGCCTCGTAGCTCGAGGTGGGCGAACGGCTCCCGACCAGCCACAGCCGGGCGTGCGGGTCGTAGAGCCGCCGGTACACGGCCAGGGCCCGGATCAGGTGGTGGTGGGCCTTGTTCGGTACCAGCCGGCCCACGAACAGCCACGTTGCCCCCTGCGATGACCGCGTTGCCTCCGTCCGCCGTTCCACGTCGGCGTCGGTTGGCTGGTCGAACGCCTCCAGGTCGACGAGCACCGGCGCCACCGCCGTCGTCCGGTATCCCGTCGCCACCAGGTCCAACTCGTTGAAGCCGGAGACGGCGATGCCGAGCTCGGTGGCGGGCGCCAGCGCCGCCAGCTGGCGGGCGCCGAGCTCGACGGCGGCCGCCGCGGTCGGGTCCCAGGGACGCAGGAAGCGGCTCGGCGTCAGGTTGTGGTGGTTGACCACCAGGCGCCCGGGCAGGTCGGGCAACGTGTCGGCCATCCTTGCCCCTACGGCCATCTGGTAGATGAGCACGTCCGAAGGGGTGGCGGCCACGGTCCTCCCGTAGTCGCCATACGCCCGGGCCACCCCCTCGAAGGGGGGATGGATGTGCTCAGCGAAGATCTCGGAGCGAACGCCGAGACGCCCGGTGAGTAGGCGTTGCACCTCGCGAGTGTGGGCGCCGACCGCGCCCGGCTCGGCGGTCGGGAGGAACTGATGGACGGCCGGGACGCTCACCCGTTCAGGACCTGGCCAAGGGCGTCTCGCATCCGGGCTCGGGTTCGGTCGATGGAGAGCTCGGCGGCCGTGGCCCGGCCCTGGCGCACCATGGAAGCCCGGAGCTCGCGGTCGCTGAGTACCCGGTTCACGGCCGCGGCCAGGACGGCCGGCGATGCGTGGCCACCGGCGTCGGGACCGATCAGGAGGCCGGCGTTGCCCACCGTGTCGCCCACCGCGGCGCAGGCCAGCGCCACCACCGGGACGCCGTGGCCCATGGCTTCGATCAGCGGGATCCCGAAACCCTCGTGCTCGGAAGCCGAGACGAAGACATCGGCGGTCCGGTAGTACGAGACCAGCTGGCGTTGGGGCACGGAACCGGCGATGATCACCGCGTCGGCCAGGCCGAGGCTCGCCGCGTAGGCGGGAAGGGCCGCCTGGTAGCGGGCCGAGGTCGACTCGCCCACCAGGTAGAGGCGGGCGTGCGGGTCGTACAGGCGGCGGTGCACCGCCAGGGCGGCGATGAGGCGGTGCTGGGCCTTGCTGGCCGCCCGCCGGCCAACGAACAGCCAGGTCGCGCCGCGCCCGCCATGAGCGCGGCTCAGGTGCTGGGTGAGGGCGTGGTCCTCGTCGCTGGCGAGGGCCTCGTAATCCACGAGCACGGGCACCGTGGTCAGGGCGGCAGGGTCGTAGCCGGCCTCCGCCATCTCCGCCTGGTTGTACGCCGAGACCGCCACTCCCAGGGTGCTGCGGCCCGAGAGGAGGCGCAGCTCCCGACGGCCCCGGTGCATCTCGCCGGCCAGGAGCGGCTCCCACGCCTGGATGAGCGGCGCCGGCGTGATGTTGTGGTAGTTGACGACCAACGGCTCCGGCCGGTTCGCCAGGTACTCCGCCATGGGGGAACCGGTCGACAGCTGGTACAGCAGGACCGGCCGTTGCCCGGCAGGCGGGGTGAACTGCTGGTAGGGCGTCACCTCCCCCCGCCCCACGTCGCGGGCGTGTCCGACGTAGAGGTGGCCCTCGACGCCCATGGAGCGCAACAGCCGGGCCACCTCCCTGGTGTGGGTTCCGATTGCCGTGCGCGCCGCGAAGCTGGGGATGAACTGGTGGACCGCGGTCACCGGCTGGGTGCCGAGCCCGCCCGAAGTCGTGTTGCCACCAGCGCCATCCCTGCCGGTATGGCGTCCACGGGACCCGCAGAGACGGCGACGTCGACGAGCCCGGCTCCCTCGGCCAGGGCGGTGAGGGTCTCGGGCTGAAGGCGGGGCCGGCCGGCCAGCTCGCCTCCGACGTCGGCGGCGGCGGCTGGGCCGGGCCGGTGGGCGATCAGAACCATGTGGCCGCCCGGGCGCAGGGCTCGCTCCGTGAGGGCCAGCAACTCGAGCAACCCGGCCACGGACAGTCGATCAGGGGCCCCGCTCAGGATGACCCCGGCGAGGGAGCACTCCGGTACGGTGCGAAGATGGGCCCGGGCGTCGTCGGGGTGGAGTGCCGCCAGCTTCGATTCGACCACGACGGCTTCCACCGGGTCGATGCCATAGGCGTCCACCCCTCGGGCCCGCAGCGCGGTGACCAGTGCCCCTCGTTCACATTCGGCATGGAGCACCCGGCCGTCGCTGTCGCCCAGGACCCCGGTCACGACGGCCTCCCACGGCCCCTCAGGGAGGCGGGTGCGGCCGCCGGCCGTCGCCAGCGCGGCCAGCGCCCGATCGCGGCGAGGGATGGCGTCGTGCTCGACCTCGTCGAGGCGGTCACGGACCAGGAACAGGGCACGGGTGATGGCGTTGGCCAGCCCACTCACCTGGCTGGCCAGGTGACGAAGCTCCCAGTCGATGGCTTTGCCGACGACGGCCTTCAGCTGGGGGACACCCCGTCCTGCGGATTCGATCGGGGCATGGGTGTCGATGGTGGTGGACACCTGCAACTTGTTCAGGAGGTCGGTGAGGTTGCCGACGACGGCGTCTACGGGGGCGAGGTCGGCGAAGAGGCTGTCCAGGTGGCGCTCGAAGTCCCCCGTCAGCTCCCCGCTGGCTCGCCTGGCCCGAACCTCGGCCTCGATGTCGGCGAGGACACCGGTCAGGTCCAGTTCGTTGCCAGCCGCCGATGGTCCTGAGGGCATCGGTTCAGAGGATAGCGGTGGGCCTGGCCGGGCAAACGCTCAGCCCCGGCGCAGGGCGGCGAGGTCGGAGTCGACCATGGTCCGCACCAGGTCGCCGAAGCTGACCTCGGGTTTCCAGTTCAGCTCGGCGGTGACCTTTGAAGCGTCCCCGATGAGCAGGTCAACCTCCGCCGGCCGGAAGAACTGCTGGTCGACCACGACGTGATCGGCCCAGTTGAGCCCCACCTGGTCGAAGGCGACCTCACACAGCTCCCGGACCGAGTGGGTCTCCCCGGTGGCGACCACGAAGTCGCCCGGCGTCTCGGCCTGGAGCATCAGCCACATGGCCCGGACATAGTCGCCGGCAAAGCCCCAGTCGCGCTGGGCCTCGAGGTTGCCGAGGGCCAGGTGCTTCTGCATGCCCAACTTGATGGCGGCGGCGGAGAAGGTCACCTTGCGGGTGACGAACTCCAGACCCCGGCGGGGGCTCTCGTGGTTGAACAGGATCCCTGAGTTGGCGTGGAGGTCATAGCTCTCGCGGTAGTTGAGCGTGATCCAGTGCCCGTACACCTTGGCCACCCCGTAGGGGCTCCGGGGGTGGAACGGCGTCTCTTCCGTCTGGGGCACCTCGGCGACCTTGCCGAACATCTCGCTGGAGCTGGCCTGGTAGAAGCGGATGCTCGGATCGGTGAGCAGGATGGCGTCGAGGAGCCTGGTCACGCCCAGGGCGGTGACCTCTCCGGTGAGGACCGGCTGGGCGAAGGACGTCTGCACGAAGGACTGAGCCGCCAGGTTGTACACCTCGTCGGGCCGGTACTGGCGCAGGACCCGGATCATCGACGCCTCGTCGAGCAGGTCGGCGGGCACGAGCGTGATCTTGTCGACCAGGTGGGTGATCCGCTCGAAGGTCACGGTGCTGCTCCGGCGGTGCAACCCGACCACGTTGTAACCCTTGTCCATCAGCAGTTCCGCCAGATAGGAGCCGTCCTGACCGGTCACGCCGGTGATGAGTGCGGTGGGCGGCATCGGGCCAGTCTGGCAAACCAACGGCGGCCGTGGCCACAGCCGCCGGTCGCTACGGCGTGGGAATCGGGGGCGTGAGCGTGAGGCGGCGGCCGTCGACCCGGTAGGCGTGGTCGGCCAGGGCCAGCATCTCCCGATCCCCGGCACTGTCACCGTAGGCCCACAGCTCCACCGGGCCTTGTCCGATGGCCGCCCGCAGGCGCCGCTCCTTCTCCTGGGCCCTCACGTTGACCCCGTCCATGAGACCGGTCAGCAAGGCGCCCGGGCCCGGCCCGGAGACAGCCAGCTTGGTGGCGATGACCTGATCGAACCCGGCTCGGCGCCCGAACTCGTCGAGGTACACCGTGAGCGACGCGGAGACGAGGATCAGGCGATGGCCTTGGTCGCGGTGCCAGACCATCCGGGACGCCAGGTCAGGCTTGACCCGGGTGGCCAGGGCGGCGCCGAAGCGGACGCCGACCTCGGCCGCATGGGCTACGGGAATGCCGGCCAGGGCCTGCACCAGCAGCGCCGCCTTGGCCCCGTCTCGTCCGTCGGTGGCATAGCCTTTGATCATTGGCGTGGCCGCCCGGGCCAGGGCGGTCGCCATGGCGGCGCGCCCGAGCACGGCCATCAGGTAGGGGCGCAGGCTGTCTCCGGGGACGAGCGTGCCATCGAAGTCGAAGGCGGCGACGCCGGGCACAGCTGAGGGGCGGCCCATTCCCGTCACATCGGGAGGCGGCGCCACAGGGGACGGGGGAGGTGACGGAAGGTGGCGTGGACGAAGCGCATCAAGTTGGGCACGTACACCTGCTCCTTGCCTGCGGCCAGGGCGGCGACGGTGGCGTTCGCTACGGCCTCGGGGGTGGTGGCGAACGGAGCGGGGTCCATGCCCTCGGTCATCCGGCCGGTCACGAATCCGGGGCGGACGATGAGCACGCCGGCCCCGCTGCCAGCCAGCGAGTCGCCCAGGCCCTGGGCGAAGCCGTCCAGCGCCGCCTTGGTCGATCCGTAGATGTAGTTGGCCTTTCGCACCCGGGCGCCGGCGATCGACGACAGGATGACGAGGGTCCCGTGGCCCTGACGGCGCAACAGGCGGGCCACCGGCAGGGCCACCGAGACGGCGCCCACGTAGTTGGCCTCGAGGAGGCGGACGGCACCGTCACCGCCGGCGGCATCGGCTGCTTGATCGCCGAGGAGCCCGAAGGCGATCACCACGACGTCGATGTCGCCGACCCGTTCGCTCACCGTGGTCACGAACGCCTCGTGGCTGGCGGTGTCGGAAGCGTCGAAGGTCAGGGTCTCGACTCGCCCGGCGCCGGCGTCGCCAACGACGGCGGCGGCGTGAGCCAGCTTCGTCTCGTCGCGCCCGGCCAGCACGACGGTGGCGTGGCGGGGTCCTGCCAACCGGGTGGCGATGGCCAGGCCGATCTCGGAGTACCCCCCGAGGATGAGGACCGAGCCGACGGCGCCGAGGGAATCTCTCATTGCTGCGATCCAAGCGGCTCGACGAGGGGAAGGCGTCGCGCCAGGTCGGAGCGCAGACGGCGCTCAGGGTCCAGGCGGTCCCGTACGCGGCGCCACGCCGGGAGCTCGGGGTACATGGCCTCGAGGAGCTCGGGACGCAACCGGGAGTCCTTGGCCAGGTAGACCCGGCCTCCGGCTTCGACCACCATCTGGTCGAGCCGGTCCAGCAGCGCCGCCAGCTCGTCGCCGGCGGCGGGGACGTCGAGGGCGAGGGTCCAGCCTGGTCGGGGGAACGACAGCGGCGCCGGGTTGGCCGGCCCGAAGCGCTTGAGCACGGCGAAGAACGAGGCGCAGCGGGCCACGCTCAGGGCCTCGATGGAGCGTCGCATGGTGTCCTCGGCGCCGTCGGGAACGACCATCTGGTACTGGAGGAAGCCCCGCCGGCCGTAGATCCGGTTCCACCATGCGACCACGTCGAGCGGGTGGAAGAAGAAGCCGGCGGGGACAAGATGGCCCACCGCCTTGCGGGGGGCCTTGCGGTACCAGACCTCGTTGAAGGCGGCGATGGTCCAGCGGTTGAGCAACCCGCTCGGGACCCAGGGAGGGGCGACGAGCTTGTCGAAGGGGTGGAACGCCAAGGGGTCGGCGGCCGCCTTGGACCTCGCCGGCAGATCCTCGAGACGGGCGTGATCGCCGAGCTCGAGGATGGAGCGGCCGAGGGATGTGCCCGTGGCCACACAGTCGAGCCAGGCCACCGAGTAGCGGTAGTCCCTGTCCGATGCCAGCATCCGGGCCATCAGGGTGTCGAGGTCGCCGATGCGCTCGGTGTCCACCCGCATCATCGAGGTCTCGACCTTCAAGAGGCGGACGGTGGCCTCGAGGATCACACCGGTGAGCCCCATGCCGCCGGCGGTGGCCCAGAAGGCGTCGGGGTCGGCGTCGGGGCCGATCTCGATGGGGCCGGAGGCCGGGGTGTCGAGAAGGAGCGACGGCACGTGGTTGGCGAAGGTGCCCTCCCCGTGGTGGTTCTTGCCGTGGATGTCCGAGCCGATCGCCCCGCCGACTGTCACCTGCCGGGTGCCGGGGCTGACCGCCGGCCACAGGCCGAGGGGCAGCAGGGTCCGCATCAGCCAGTCCAGGCTGACCCCGGCCTGGACCCGGGCCGTGCCGCCGGCCACGTCGAGGTCGATCAGCCGGTCCATGCCGGTGGTGAGCACCACGTCGCCGCCGGCGTTCTGGGCGGCATCGCCGTAGCTGCGGCCCAGGCCCCGGGCGATGACGCCCCGCTCACCGGCATCACGGAGGGCCGCCGCCACCTCGGCGGGGGAGACGACCGGTTGCACGGCCGCGGCTGTTGGTGCCGTGCGGCCCCACCCGCTCAGCAGGCGGGTCTGACCGGCAGGCTCAGCGGGCACAGACGTCGGAGCAGGCACGGACGTCAGAGCAGGGCACAGAAGTCAGCTGGCATAGACGCCCAGGGCGAACAGCACCGCCCACACCACTCCCAGCACCTGGAGCGAGTGGTCCGAGAACACCAGATCCTCGGGGCGGGCTCCCCGGCCGCCCTCCACCAGGAACGTGTATCGGAGCAGGGCCACGATCATGGGCACGATCGACAGCTGGTACCAGATGGGGTCGGCATGGTGCGCCAGGGCCGTCTGCAGGCTGAACGCCCACAGGCAGTAGCCGACGATCGCCCCGGTGGCGGCGATGCCGAGAACGGTACGCAGGAAGGTGGGGCTGTAGTTGTCCAGGGTGGCCCGGTGGGCGGCCCGATCGTGGCCCAGCTCCGCCTGCTCGGCCACCCGCTTGCCGGTGACCATGAGCAGGCTGCCGAAGGTGGCGACGATCAGGAACCACTCCGACACGGGCACATGGGCGGCGACCCCGCCGGCGATGGCCCGCAGCACGAAACCGGCGGCCACCGCGGCCAGGTCGTAGACGGGCTGGTGCTTCAGATAGAAGCTGTAGCTGAGCTGGACGGCGACGTAGACGGCCATCACGACCGGCAAGCGCCAGCCCACGGCGGCCGACCCGGCGATGCCGCCGGCGAGGAGGGCGGCGGCGATGACCAACCCGACCCGCACCGGGAAGACGCCGGCGGCCATGGGTCGGTTGCGCTTCAGCGGATGGCGCCGGTCCGCCTCGACGTCGATGGCGTCGTTGAGATAGTAGGTGCCCGACGACACCACACAGAACATGACCAGGCCGAACACGGATCGCAGGAGTGGAGCACCGTGGGTCAGGACCCCGGCCGCGCCGGGAGCGGCCAGGACGAGGACATTCTTGGCCCACTGCTTGGGCCGCGCCGTCTTGACCAGCCCCCGCACCAGCGACATCGCCGGCGGGGCCGGCTGGCCACCGGCGGTGGCGTCGCTCGACGCCACCGTTGGCAGAACCTTGCTCACAACATCGAGATGCTAGCTGGAGGGCGCCCGCCGGACGGCGCACCGCCCGGATGTTCAGCGACGCAGCCCGGCGTAGGGCTGGCGGCCAGGGTCGATGGCGCCGCGGGAGGGGTTGGCCCGATCCCGGGCGGACAGGACCGGGTCGGTGATCCCCCAGTCGGCGCCGATCTGAGGGTCGTCCCACGCCACCCCGAGCTCGTCATCAGGGTTGTAGTAGCCGTCCACGAGGTAGGTGAGGGTCACCTCGGTGACGGCGGAGAACCCGTGCGCCACGCCTGGCGGGATGAACACGCCGCGGCCGTTGCCGGCGCTGAGGCTGAGGACCTCGGTGGCGCCGTCGGTGGGGGAACCTACCCGCAGGTCGTGGAGCACCACCCGGGCCTCTCCTGCGGGCACCAGCCAGTAATCGGCCTGGTGGAGGTGATAGTGGAGTCCGACCACGGCCCCGGCGGCCTTGTCGGACCGGTTGGCCTGGACCATCTCCCGCCCGAGCGGGAACCACGACCGCCGATAGGTCTCGTAGAAGCGCCCCCGCTCGTCACCGTGACCGACGGGGTCCACGGTGTAGACGCCGGCGATGGTCGTCGATTCCGCGACGGTGGCCACGCCGGGGTAATCTAGCGGCCCCGCCGGGCGGCCCGGTGGCCGAGGGCGACCAGCCGGAGCCGATTGTAGCGCTGGGCGGCGATGCAGGGACCGTTGGCCACCACCGCGTAGGCGACCATGGCCCCCAGGAGGACCCCGCTGCTCCACAGGGCAGTCACGGGCAGGGCGAGCAAGATCAGCCAATGGACGCGCTCGGCCCGGCGCGTCTCGCCGGCCAAGTCCGTCCACCCGGCCGGGTCGAGGCGACGGTCAAGGCGCTTTCGCCGGCCTCCGGCGAACGAGCCAGCGTCGGGCAACCAACGCTTCCAGTGCCGGATGCCGATGCGGCGGTAGAGCCCGCCACCCGACTCGAAGGCCCTCAGGGTGGTGAGCGGGCTGTCACGGCCGACCCTGTCGTGGGGCCATCGGGCGCCCAACACGCCGGCCAGGATGCTCCACCCGGCCCAGAGCAGCGCATCGACCAGGACGGCTACGAAGACAGGGAGGTGAATGACCACGCCGGCTACCGCGAGGCTCGGGCTGGGGCTTCGGCATCGATGGCCCCAAGCTTCCCACGCGGTGGCGCCGGGGGATGACGGCGCGCCGCAGGACGCTGCATTAGGCTGGCCTCGGCTTGAATCCTCTTCATGGAGTTCATGGTGGTGCAAACCCCTGACGCCTACCGTGGTGTCGACAACCTGGAGGTCATGGAGGTCGCGGTCAACTACCGGCGGTATCTCGGTGACCTGCTGCGATCTGCCGGCGGGCCGCCCCGCCCGGGTCACCGGACCCTTGATTTCGGCGCCGGGGTGGGTACCTACGCCCGCACCGCAAGGGATCTCGGCTACGACGTCACGTGCGTCGATCTCGACCCCGACCTGTGCGCGCGCCTGAGGGCTGACGGCTTCACCACCCACGAGACGACCGCCGAGATCGCCGACGGCACCTTCGATCTCACCTACACCCTCAACGTGCTCGAACACCTCGACGATGACGGCGCCGCGCTGCGGGAGCTGCGCAGGGTGACGGTTCCGAGTGGAAGGCTGCTGGTCTACGTCCCCGCCTTCCCCATCCTGTACAGCTCCATGGACCGAAAGGTGGGTCATGTTCGTCGCTACCGGAAGGCGGAGCTGGCCGGCCGGGTCCGCCAAGCCGGCTTTGTCATCGAACGGTGCGTGCACGCTGACAGCCTCGGCTTCCTGGCGTCGCTGGCCTTCCGGGTGGCGGGCAACTCGGACGGCTCGCTGAGCGAGAGGCCGGTGGCCGCCTACGATCGGTGGGCGTTCCCGCTCAGTCGCCGGCTGGACCGCTTGTTCGGGCCGGCATTCGGCAAGAACCTGGTCGTCGAGGCCCGCCCCCGGGGCGCCCGTTGAGCAGCACCACGCCGACCCGTGCCGTTCCGACATCGGCATCGGCATCGATGGGGGACGTGGTGTCCCCTCCACGCCAGCCTCGGGTCGCGGTGCTCGTGCCCTGCTACAACGAGGAGCACGCCGTGGCGTCGGTGGTGACCGGGTTCGCTGCTGCCCTGCCGGGCGCCGACATCTACGTGTATGACAACGCATCGACCGACGGCACGGCGCAACGGGCGCGGGAGGCGGGAGCGATCGTCCGCCACGAGCGCCGTAGAGGCAAAGGCAATGTCATGCGCAAGATGTTCGCCGACATCGACGCAGACGTGTACGTGATGGTCGACGGGGACGGGACCTACGATCCATCGTCCGCATCCGCCATGGTCGACCTGCTGGTGGACCAGCGTCTCGACATGGTGGTCGGCGCCCGCCAAACCGCAGCGGGGAGTGGTGGCGTCGTCTACCGGAAGGGTCACACGACGGGCAACGCGGTGTTCACCCGGGTCCTGCGCACGTTGGTGGGCGGCGAGTTCAAGGACATCTTCTCCGGCTATCGCGCCATGTCACGGCGCTTCGTCAAGTCCCTCCCGGTCCGCTCGTCCGGTTTCGAGATCGAGACCGAGCTCAGTGCCCATGCCGTGGAGGTCGAGGCGGCCTGCGCCGAGGTCGACACGGCTTATGGGAGCCGGCAAGAGGGCTCGACGAGCAAGCTCAACACCTACCGGGACGGCCTGCGCATCGCCGGGACCATCCTTCGCCTGTTCGAGTCGATCCGCCCGCTCCAATTCTTCGCTATCTGCTTTGCTGCACTCACCGTGGCCGGTTTGATCCTCGGTGTTCCGGTCATCGACGAGTTCGCTCGTACGGGGCTCGTCCTGCGCTTCCCGACCGCCATCCTCGCCGTGGCCATCCAGATCGTCGCCTTTCTGTGCCTCACGTGCGGGGTGATCCTCAAGAGTGTTCAGCGCGCCCGCCAGGAGGGTCGGCGCCTGGTGTACCTGCAGATCGGGCCACCGTCACCGGCCGGCCGCAGCCTGCCTTCGGAACGACGCATCGCACCGTGAGCGACGATTCCGGCGTGACCGCCGCCGCCCGGGACGCCTCGACCGCTCCGGCAGCGGAGCGACGACGTCGGTTCCGCAGGGCATGGCTTGTCACCTTCGCCGCCACCATGGTCGTTGCCGTTGTCTGGATCATCGCTCAGCCTCCGTATTCGGGGTCAGATGAACCTGCCCACTTCGCGGAGGCGCAGGC